>JBOFIL010000552.1:0-9013 GCA_051650165.1 Allobosea sp. | reverse complement strand
GGGCCTGCATGAGATGGTCATTAACGAGGTGGTTATCTCTGGGATTGGCCTGATCTCAAGCCTCGGTGAGGGGCTCGGCCCCCATGTGGCTGCGCTGAAGGGCGGCGTGCCGCCCGCGCTGGATGTGCAGAATTTCGCGCCTTACGCCGTGCACCCAATGGCTCCGCTGGAGCTGGACCGGCAGATCCCGAAGAAATCCGATCAGCGCCAGATGGAGCCATGGCAGCGGCTCGGTGTTTATGCTGCGGGTTTGGCGCTCGATTCTGCCGGCGTGAAGGATGACGCCGAGGCAAAATCAAAGCTTGAATGCATTGTGGCAGCCGGTGGCGGCGAGCGCGACCATGCGGTGGATGGCCAGATTCTCACCGGGCTTCGCGGCGCGAATGACAAGGGCGCATTCCTGAATGAGCGACTGATGGGCGATCTGCGCCCCACGCTGTTCCTCGCGCAGCTTTCCAATCTGCTCGCCGGAAATATTTCCATTGTGCATGGCGTGACGGGTGCGTCGCGCACCTTCATGGGCGAAGAGCAATCGGGCGTAGATGCCATCCGCATCGCGGTCCAGCGCATCGCTCATGGCCAGTGTGGCGCGATGCTGGTGGGCGGTGCATTCAATGCCGAGCGGCGCGATATGCTGCTGCTCATGGAGGTGGGCGGGTTCCTTGCCCACGGGCCATTCCAGCCGGTGATGCAGCGCAAGGGCGAAAGCGCTGGTATGCATCTTGGCTCGATGGCGGCGTTCCTGCATTTGGAAACTGCCACTTCCGCCAAGGCGCGCGGCGCGCATATTTATGCGGCAGTCACAGGCGTGGCGGCAGATCGCTCCCCGCGCCGCGAGGCTGGGCAAGTCGCCGGTTCACTGGCTGGCGTGATCAAGGCAGTTGGTTCCGCTGGTCATGTCATCGCGACGACAAGCGGGGCTGAGCCGGCTTTGGCTGATGAGCGCCACGCGCTCGGCTCCGCACTGCCGGGTGCCGGCGTGCAGTGTGTGGGTGATCTTGTCGGCCATGGGCTGGAGGCGCAGTTCCCGGTGGGGGGTGCGCTCGCCGCTGCTGGCATTGATGCCGGGCTGTTTGCCGATGCTATCGTTGCAGGGGCGGGGCATCATCGCGGCGAGGGCGCGGCGCGCCTTGTGAAGGCTTGAGGGAAAGCCGATGACAACTGACTCCAAAGGCCGCCCCATCGTTGCCGTCACCGGCATGGGAATCGTCACCTCGCTGGGCGTCGGCAAGGATGAGAATTGGGCGGCGCTCACGGCCGGGCGCTCCGGCATTCATTCCATTACGCGCTTTCCCACTGCTGGCCTGCGCACCACCATTGCCGGCACGGTCGATGGTCTGTTTGACCGCCCTTTCACCGCACCGGAGCTCTCCGAAAAGCTTGCCTCACTGGCTGCCGATGAGGCTGTTGCCCAGAGCGGCATTGGCGGCAAGGTTGATTTTCCCGGCCCACTTTTCATGGCTGTGCCACCGGTCGAGATGGAATGGCCAGACAAGCAGGAGCTGGCCGCAGCATCCGGCGAAGCGGGTGACATCACTTATGACACGCTGTTGAACGCAGCCGCGACGCATCGCTTCAAGCGGATGCATGAGGAATTCCTGTTCGGAACCGTGGCTGACCATATCGCCGACCGGTTTGGCACCAAGGGCTCGCCGATCTCGCTCTCCACCGCGTGTTCATCAGGCGGAACGGCCATCCAGATGGGCGTTGAGGCGATCCGCCGCGGCGAGGCCAGTGCTGCCTTGTGCATCGGGACCGATGGCTCGGTTTCTGCTGAATCGCTGATCCGTTTCTCGCTGCTCTCGGCGCTGTCCACCCATAATGATCCGTCGACTGAGGCCGCCAAGCCCTTCTCGAAGGACCGTGATGGCTTCGTGATGGGCGAGGGGGCTGGCGCGCTGGTGCTGGAGAATTACGACGCAGCCGTGGCGCGCGGCGCGCGGATTCTCGGCATTGTTGCTGGTTGCGGCGAGCGCGGCGATGGCTTCCACCGCACACGATCCTCGCCAGATGGCCGGCCTGCGATTCTGGCGATGCAGGATGCGATTGCCGATGCCGGCCTGGCTCCTGACCAGATTGACTATATCAACGCGCATGGCACCTCGACGCCGGAAAACGACAAGATGGAGTCGATGTCGTGCATGGCGGTTTTCGGCGAGCGCATGGCGCGGGTGCCGATCTCGTCCAACAAGTCGATGGTGGGTCACACGCTGACCGCTGCCGGCGCTGTTGAAGCCGTGGCGAGTCTGATGACCATTGCCAATGGCCGGCTGCTGCCGACGATCAACTATCGCAACCCGGACCCGGCCATTCCGCTTGATGTTGTGCCGAATGTGGCACGCGATGCGAAAGTGTCCGTGGCACTCTCAAACTCCTTCGGCTTCGGCGGGCAGAACACCTGCATTGTGCTGCGGGCGGAGCCAGGCTGATGGCGGATGTGAAAACAGTTCTCGTCACAGGCGGCGGCAAGGGCGTTGGCGCGGCACTGGTGCGCGCATTGGCAGCAGGTGGATTTGCAGTTGATTTCACCTATCGCTCCTCGAAGGAGCAGGCGGAAAGCCTGGCTTTGGAGCTGAGTGCCGGCGGAACCGCTGTGCGTGCATTGCCGCTTGATCTCTCGGACAAGGATGCGGTCGAGGCTTTCTGTGAAGCGGCTGAGGATCGCGGCTATTACGGGTTCATCCACAATGCCGGCCAGCCTTATGATGCCCTCGCCGCCATGATGGCGCAGGACAAGGCGGAAGCCGCGATGCAGGTGAATTTTTTCGCCTTCGCGCGGCTGTGCAAGGCGCTGGTGCGCGGCATGATCCGGGCGCGCTCGGGCCGCATCATCGGCATTGGGTCCGTGGCGGCGCTCTACGGCAACCCCGGCAATGCGGCCTATGCCGCCACCAAGGGCGCGCTGATCTCCTATGCGCGTACGCTCGCGGTCGAGACTGGCAAGCGCGGCGTCACGGTGAATGTGATTGCGCCGGGCTTCATCGACACGGACATGATGGCGCCTTATGCGGCCTATCGCGAGATGATGGAAAAGCAGATCCCAGCCGGGCGTTTTGCACAGGCAGAGGATGTTGCGGCGCTAGCGGCTTTTCTCATGGGGCCGGGCGGGGCCTATATCACGGGCGCGGTGCTGCCTGTTGATGGCGGTTTGAGCGCGCAAATGTCAGCGCATCGCTGAAACGTTGAAAACGATACGCTGAAAATCCGGTTTCCACTTTTGGCCGCCATGCCTTAGACGGGGCGTGCTTATTTCACTTTTGCCCTTGTGACGGGACTGACTTCCCATGCGTTCCTTGCAGCTTTTCGGCGACCGCGATCTTCGCCTGATGGATATTGAGCCACCCCCGCCCCCGCCGCCCGGTGAGGTGCAGGTGCGCGTGCGTGCCATCGGTCTTAACTTCCTGGATGTCTGGGGTTTTCGCGGCATGGCTTTCGCCAAGCGGCAAATGCCGCAGGCGGCGGGCGTCGAGGCCTCTGGCGAGGTGGTGGCGCTGGGTGAGGGCGTCTCTAACTTCCGCATCGGCCAGAAGGTGACGATGTATGGCGCGAATACTTGCGGACATTGCCGCGCCTGCACGGAAGGGCGTGACAATCTGTGCGAGAATGTCACCGGCATCATGGGCTTCCACATTGATGGTTTTGCGCGCGAGTTCCTCAATCGCCCGGCGCGGCTGACCATCCCTGTGCCTGATAACGTGACCTTCGAGGATGCCGCCTGCGCACCCATCGGGTTTGGCACGGTGCAGCACATGCTGTTCGACAATGCCAAGCTGGAGCCCGGCGAGAGCATTCTGGTACATGCTGGCGGATCAGGGATTGGCACGGCGGCGATTCTGATGGCCAAGGCCATTGGCTGTACCGTCTACGCGACAGTGGGCGACGACGAGAAGGGCGCGAAGGCGAAGGCTCTCGGGGCCGATCATGTCGTCAATTATCGCACCGAGCGGTTTGAGGGCGAGGTGCGCCAGCTCACCAAGCGCAAGGGCGTTGATGTCGTGTTCGAGCATGTCGGGGCCGAGACCTGGAATGGCTCGCTGCTATGCCTCAAGCGCGGCGGGAGGCTTGTCACATGCGGGGCGACCAGCGGACCTTCTGCCACCATCAACCTGATGCAGCTTTTCCAGCAGCAATACCGCATCTTTGGCTCGTTCGGCTGCCGCATGGAGAACATCACGCAGTCGTTGGAGAAGATGGCCGGCGGCATGAGGCCTGTGATTGATTCGGTGTTTCCGCTGGAGCGTTTTGAAGAAGGGCTGGCAAGGCTTGAGGGCCGCAAGGTTTTCGGCAAGGTCATCGTGACGCTGTGAGCCATGATCTACTGAGCCATGACATGATGAGCCTGATTTGAACCGGCACTTTTCCCAGAAACTGGCAACCTTCTTCAGCCCGGTGATGATCGGGCTGATCCGCGCCGTGTTCGCGCTCTCTCGCGCGCTTGGGCCGGAGCGCGCGGGCGATCTTGGCGCGTTTCTGGCGCGCAACCTGAACATTCTGGTCCCGAAAGCGCGCCGGACCGCGCTCGACAATCTCGCCATGGTTTACCCAGACAAGAGCGCGGCGGAGCGCAAGGCCATTGCCCGTGAGGCCTGGGAGAATTTGGGCCGCACGGCAGCAGAATATGCTCATCTGGGCCAGTTGTTCGATTTCGATGCCGGCAACCCTGATCCGCAGGGCCGCATCGAGATCATCGGCATCGAGCATTTTGTGGCGCTGCGTGATGATGCGCAGCCGGGCATCATTTTCTCGGCGCATCTGGCCAATTGGGAGCTGCCGGCGATTGCCGCCGCGCGTTATGGGCTGGAAACCACCGCCGTGTTTCGTGCGCCGAATGATCCGGCATCGGCGCGCATTGTGCACGAGATCCGCTCCGGCACCATGGGCGGGCTGGAGGCGGCCAAGGCTGGCGCGGCCTATTCGATGCAGGCCGTGCTGGAGCGCGGCGGGCATCTGGGCATGCTGATCGACCAGCACTTCACCCGCGGCGTGGTCGTGCCTTTCATGGGGCATGAGGCGCTGACCAACCCGATCATGGGCAAATTCGCCAAGCGCTTCGATTGCCCGGTGCATGGTGTGCGGGTCATGCGCTTGCCCGGGTGTCGTTTCCGTCTGGAGCTGACGCCGCCGCTTGATTTGCCGCGTGATGCCAATGGCGAGATCAATGTTGTGGGCGCCATGGCCGCGATGAACAAGGTGGTTTCGGGCTGGATCGATGAGAATCCTGGCCAATGGCTCTGGATGCACCGGCGCTGGCGACCACAGATGATCAGCGATCGAAGCGGCGCGAAGTCGCTATGAGTGAATTGCGCGGCGTCACTGCTCAAGGCATTGTGACTTTCATGTGTTGATGGCTTCTGTCGTTATGGAATTGTCATACAGCCGCGCGTCGCGGGAAAAACAACCGGGCACTTCTCCATGGTCAAGCTAGCTGTCCTGCCAGCCATTCTGGCTCTGGCATCATTCGGCATCACTCTTGGTGCGCCGGCAGCCATGTCGCAGCCCGTGCCTGCGACCCAGCCCAAGGCTGTGGTCGAGCTGTTCACAAGCCAGGGCTGCTCATCCTGCCCGCCGGCTGACAAGCTGTTTGCTGCGATGGCGCGCGATCCATCGGTGATCGCGCTGACACTGCCGGTGGATTATTGGGATTACCTTGGCTGGAAGGATACGCTCGCCAACCCCAGCTTTTCCTCGCGCCAACGCCACTATGCGCAGCTGCGCGGCGACAGCAATGTCTACACGCCGCAGGCCGTTGTGAACGGGGCCGGGCATGTCGTCGGCTCCGACAAGGGCAAGATCGACCAGCATCTGGGCTCAGCAAGCCTGCCGGTTGCCATGACGATCGATCAGGCGGCAGGCGGCCTCACCATTGGCGTTGCCGCGCATGAATTGGGCAAGGATATGGGTCGCATGGCCAAGCGCGGCGACATCTTCCTGTTGCCGGTGCTGCGCACCGCCCAGGTGCCGATCACGCGCGGCGAGAACCGCGGCAAGTCCATCACCTATGCGCAGGTTGTACGTGGCATCCATCCTGTTGGCAGCTGGAACGGCGAGGCCGCCAGCATCGCCCTGTCTGGCGACAAGTTGAAGGCGTTGGCAGGCGTCGAGGGCAGCGATGGCTTCGTTGTGATCCTTCAGGTCGAGGGCAAGAAGCACGCAAAGATCATTGGCGCAGCGCGCAGCAAGGGGCTTGAGCCGCCCTCAAGCTGAATGGTCAGTTTCAGGAAATCAGCACAACCTTGTTTGGCAGCTCATCCTCCTGGCCATTTGCCGGGATGATGGGCGCAAGACTATCGCCGATCTGGTCCACTCCCCTGATCAGCCCATCGGCAAGACGACCCTCGCGTATGGCCTCGATTAACGGGTTCACCACCTCTTGCCAGCGCCTGTTGTCGATCTTCGCGGCAATGCCGGTATCGACGAGCACCTCGGCATAGCGCTCGGCCAGCGCCACATAGATCAGCACGCCGCTGCGGCTCTTGGTGCGGACAAGCCCGCGCAGGATGAACTCGCGGCAGGCGGCCTCATGTGCCTTCTGGCGCTTGATGAAGCGCGGCGTCAGCGCCATGCGCCAGCTTTGCCGGATCGAGACAATGATGGCGAGCACGAGCGCTGCGCCAAGCTGGATGATGAAGATCACCTGCGCAGAGAGGCTTGTCAGCCAGATCAGCGGCCAGGGCACGATGAAGGCCACAAGCCAGGCAAACACCAGAGACAGGCTGCGATAGGTGCCTGCTGCTTGTTCCACAACCACGATGATTTCAGCTGCGCTGACTGCCTCGGCGCACCGCACGGCATCTGCGATGCGATCGAGATCAGCTTGTTCCAGCGCTTTCACGGTCTGCCCTCACCAATCACCGGAGGCGCCGCCGCCCCCGGATGAACCGCCCCCACCAGAAAACCCGCCCCCGGATGAGCCGCTTGACCAGCCCCCGCCACCACCCCAGCCAGAGCCGCCCGACGACGCGCCGCCCCAGTTGATGCCTGTGTCTGGCACGACGACCCAGCCGCCATTGCGCGTGCGGTGCCAGCGCGCACCCTTGCGGCCGCGCCGCGCGCCATTGACCGCCGAAGTCACAAAGATCGCCAGAATGATCGCCATGATGATGAAGGGGACATAGGCATCGAATGCGGGCTGATCCTCGCGGACCTTGGCGCGGCGCTGCCATTCATCGGCATCCCTGGAGAGAATGGCGAGAATGCCATCGATGCCTGCCTCGATGCCGCCGGCAAAATCGCCGGTCTTGAATTTGGGCGTGATGGCCGTGGTGATGATCACCTTGGAGAGCGCATCGGTGAGCGCGCCCTCCAACCCATAACCCACCTCGATACGTACCTTTCGCTCATTGGGCGCAACCAGCAGCAACACGCCATTATCGGTTTTGGCTTCGCCCAGTTTCCATTCTCGGAACAGACGGTTGGCATAATCTTCTACCGCCGTGCCTTGCAGTGAGGACACGGTGGCAACGACTACTTGATCGGACGTCTTAGCCTCATGCGCTGCCAGCTTTGCTTCGATGGCGCTGCGGCGCTCTGGCGCGATGATGTTTGCGCCATCTACGACGCGCCCGGTCAACGCCGGAAAGGTCAGCTGGCTTTGCGCCCATGCGAGGCTTGCAAAGAGGAGAGCCGCCAGCACCAATGCCAGCCGGCCAGCCTTGCCGACCATCCTGCTTCGGTCGCGCGGGGTGACAGCCATCTGCATGTCACCCGCTCATTTCAGTTGAACTTCACTGCAGGCGGCCTGTCAGAGCCAGCAGAGGCTGCGAAGGTCTCCATGGGTTTGGCACCCCAGAACAGCTTGGCCCAGATCATGCCGGGAAAGGTGCGCACCTCCGTGTTGTAGGCACGCACAGCTTCGATGTAATCGCGCCGGGCCACAGCGATGCGATTTTCCGTGCCTTCCAGTTGCGATTGCAACGCCAGGAAGTTGGTGTTGGATTTCAGCTCCGGGTAGCGCTCCACTGTCACCAACAACCGGCCCAGTGCGCCGGTCAGCGCATTCTGTGCATCCTGAAAATTCCGGAATTGCTCGGGGTTGGTTACGGTTGAGGCATCGACCTTGACCTGCGTGGCCTTGGCGCGCGCCTCGATGACCTGCGTGAGAACCTCGCGCTCCTGCTGCGCGAAGCCCCTGACCGTCTCGACGAGATTGGGAATCAGGTCAGCACGGCGCTGATACTGGTTCTGCACCTCGCTCCAGGCACCCTTGGCCTGTTCCTCCAGCGTCGGCACGGCATTGACGCCGCAGCCGGCAAGCGCAGCGCCCAGGCCGATGACAGCCAAAAGCCGAGCAATCCGGGTGAAGATCATGGAAACGTCCTCCGCCGCTGTGGCGCAAGCCAATTGGCATACGCAAATCACGCAGATGTGAAGCACAGGGAAAGATCAGGCGCAATGCGCTGGAGCAAAACCGCTCCCTTGCACGGGCATTCTAGGGTGATGGATTGCCGCGCAGCTGGTGAATGGCGTCAATCCGGGCTTCGATCTCCGGCGTGATGACGAGATCGACCGAGCCAATATCTGCCTTCAGTTGCTCCAATGTTGTCGCGCCGATGATGTTCGATGTCACGAAAGACCGGCTGTTGACGAAGGCCAACGCCAGCTGTGACGGATCAACGCCCAGTTCGCGCGCCAGAGCGACATAGTCTGCGATTGCCGCTTCCGCGCCGGGCTTCTCATAGCGCTGGCCACGGTTGAACAGTGTGGAGCGCGCGCCAGCGGGCCTTGCGCCATTCAGATACTTGCCGGACAGATACCCCTGCGCCAGCGGCGAATAAGCGAACAGCCCCACGCCTTCCCGCAACCAGATTTCGGACATCGCCGTTTCATAGGTGCGGTTGAGCATGTTGTAGGCGTTCTGCACGGTCTGGACACGTGGCAGGCCCTTCGATTCGGATGCGAACAGAAACCGCATCGTGCCCCAGGCGCTCTCATTGGAGAGGCCGATATGGCGCACTTTTCCTGCCTTCACGAAGCCGTTGAGGACATCAAGCTGCTCCTCGATGGAGGTTTCATC
>JBOFIL010000551.1:0-4678 GCA_051650165.1 Allobosea sp. | reverse complement strand
AGAAGTGGATACAGGAAACGTCCATCCGGCGAGGCGGCCATGCCCTCATATCCTCTGGACCGACGGACATTGAAGCTGGCGGTGGCGTCTGGCGTGGCTGGCGAGGCCACAGCGTAATGATCAGGCGAGCGTGCCGGCTTGCCGTCGATCGTTGTCTCGAACACGGCCTCGATCTTGCCGGAAGCATCGGCGCGAATAAGGAAGGGGCCGAACTCCTCGCCGATCCAGATCTTGCCACCGATATTCTGGATGGACTCAGGGTCGAAATCCGCGCCGGTGAGGTAGCGCTTCTCGGTGCCTTCATTGACGATCCGGAATGGAACTTTTTTGTCTGGGTCATGGAGGAAGGTCATCGCGGTGCGCTCGATGCCGCCCTTGTTGAAATCCGGTTTGATTCGAAGGAAGGCGAGCATTGCGTCAGGCGAATTGGCTTTCGAGCCCATGCCATTGTCCATCAATGTCAGGAACTCGCCATTGCCGAGCGAGCGGATGCCGGACATGCCCTGAATCGGCTGCCCATTGAATGGCAGGGAGATGCCTGTAGGGCGCCCGCCAGACATTCCAGGAACTGATCCCAACGTGTCAGCTCGGCGTCCGCCTTGCGTGTACTTGCCGGACACGCGCAAGTCGGCCGGAGCATCCGCGGGCGCGGGCACGAAAGTCGCGGATGGCAGGCTGGCATGGCCGAGTAGTGTGGCCGGGAACTCGCGTTGTGGCGCGTCTGTGGCTTGTGCCAGAATCGTCGAGGTGAGGAGCATGGAAAGGGTCAGTAGGCGTCGCATGGCGGCAGGCTCCGTTTGCGGAATGGCCTGCGCAGTGTTCTAGGCGGCAATGTCTGTGCCGTGACGCTGAGGCTACAATTCAGCGACACTGCACAGATACGCAATGGCTGGTGACTATCCCCCCTCAAGCCCCCTTCTGGTAATCCTTCACATCCTGAAAGGTGATCGCGGGTGCGCGCTCGGCGTCATATTTCAGCGAGAAGGCGGATGAGGCCATATAGACCGGGTCGCCATCGAGATCATCGGCGCAAGACGAGGGGCGGGCGGAGACAAAGGCATCGAGATCGGTGCGGGCCTCAGCATTGACCCAGCGCACCACATTGAATTGTGTCTGGTCGAACTCGATGGGGATGGAGTATTCGCTCTCCATCCGCTCTTTCAGCACATCGAGCTGGAGCGCGCCGACAACGCCGACAATGGCCGGCGCGCCATCATGCGGCAGGAACACCTGCACCACGCCCTCTTCGCCCATCTGCTGGAGGGCTTCTTTCAGCTTCTTGGCCTTCATCGGGTCTTTGAGTTTCACACGGCGCAGGATTTCCGGCGCAAAGCTCGGCACACCCTTGAAACGGAGCGTCTCGCCCTCGGTGAGTGTATCGCCAATGCGCATGGTGCCATGGTTGGGAATGCCGACAATATCGCCCGCCACCGCCTCATCGGCGAGGCTGCGCTCCTGCGCGAAGAAGAATTGCGGCGCGTTGAGCGGCAAGGGTTTCGCGGTGCGCACCAATGTTGCCTTCATGCCGCGCTTCAGCTTGCCCGAGCAGACACGGAAAAACGCGATGCGGTCGCGGTGGTTCGGGTCGGTGTTGGCCTGGATCTTGAACACGAAGCCGGAGAGCTTGGGCTCAGCCGCTGTGACCATGCGCTTGTCGGCGGCCTGATCCCGCGGGGAGGGGGCATAGGCTTTCAGCGCCTCGATGAGATCGCGCACACCATAATCGCGCAAGGCCGCGCCCCAATAGAGCGGCGTCTGCGTGCCTTCGCGGAAGGCCTTGAGATCAAATGGCTTGTAGCCATCTTCCGCCAGCATCACCTCTTCGCGCCAGAGGTCGGCATGGCCGGGCAGTAGCTCATCGAACATGCGGTCATGCGGGCCGGTGACGCGCTCGGCGGCATCGCCGGCCTCGCCGCGATCATTGCGGCGGATAACGCGGGCGGCAAAATCATAGGTCGCGGCAAACTCGCGCCCGCGCCCCACCGGCCAGGTCATCGGCGCGACTTCGAGCGCCAGCATCTGCTCGATTTCCTGGATGAGATCGAACGGATCGCGTGTCTCGCGGTCCACCTTGTTGACGAAGGTGATGATGGGGATGTCGCGCAGGCGGCACACCTCGAAGAGCTTGCGCGTGCGCGCCTCGATGCCCTTGGCGGCGTCGATGACCATCACGGCGGAATCGACAGCTGTCAGGGTTCGGTAGGTGTCTTCCGAGAAATCCTCATGGCCCGGCGTGTCGAGCAGATTGTAGACGCAGCCGCCGTAATCAAAGGTCATCACGGAGGTCACCACCGAGATGCCGCGCTGGCGCTCGATCTTCATCCAGTCCGATGAGGTCTGCCGCCGGCCCTGCTTGGCGCGCACCTCGCCTGCGAGCTGGATCGCGCCGCCGAAATACAGCAGCTTTTCGGTCAGCGTGGTCTTGCCGGCATCCGGGTGCGAGATGATCGCGAAGGTGCGGCGGTTGAGATGCGGGGCGGTGTCGGTTTGCGGCGCGTTCATGGCGCGGCTTGTAGTGGCGCGAGGCGCGCGAGGGAAGGGGGCTACTTGAGGGAAGCGGACTACTTGCCTTCGGCCTTGGCGATGGCCTCGCTGAGATCCTTCCATTCATGGCATTTGCCGCAAAGCTCACCCAGCCTCACGAGGTTGGCCTTGGCAGACGCCATATCACCTGTCTCGAGATACCACTCTCCCTGATATTCGAGCGCCTCAAGGAAGGTTGGGTCAGATTTCAGCGCAGCATCATAGAATTGCTTCGAGGCAGGGTAATTTTTCAGCTTGCGGTGGCTGAAGCCCAGCCAGTTCAGCAGTGCCGGCGAGGTCGGGTTGTCTTTGAGCAGCGTTTCAAGCTTGGGGATGGCACCAGCATAATCATGCGTGGCGATCAGCCGGCGCGCATCGCGATAGATCGGATCATTGTCCAGCTCGTTGATGTCTGATCCAACAGCGAGAGCCGATCCACAGGCCAGAACCAGAGCTGCAAAAATTGCAAATCTGGCTCTGCCCTTTTTCGTGCTCATTTTCCTGCCTTGACCATCTGGAAGAAGCGGCTTTGTTCCTCGGGCGTATCCTTGAACACGCCGCGATATTGTGTGGTCATGGTGGAGGAGCCATGCTTCATGACGCCGCGCATCGACATGCACATGTGTTCGGCTTCGACTAGCACTGCCAAGCCGCGGGGCTTGAGAGAAGCCTCGATGGCATCGGCGATCTGGGCCGTCATCGTCTCCTGCGTTTGCAGGCGCTTGCCGAACACATCGACCACGCGGGCAAGCTTGGAGAGGCCCACCACGCCTTTATTGGGATAATAGCCGATATGGGCCTTGCCGACGAAGGGCACCATGTGATGCTCGCAATGCGAGGCGAAGGGAATATCCTTCACAAGCACCATGTCTGAATAGCCTTCGACCTCCTCGAAGACGCGGTCGAGAATGTCTTCTGCATCTTCCGCATATCCGCCGAACAGCTCGCCATAAGCTTTGGTCACGCGCCGCGGCGTGTCGAGCAGACCCTCGCGCGTCGGATCATCTCCTGCCCACAGAATGAGGGTGCGAACCGCAGCCTCCGCTTCTTCACGGGTGGGTCGTTTCAACAAAAACTTGTCGGCGCTGATCAGGTTGGAATTCCCGCTAGCAAGGGAATTGGCTGAATCTGTTTTCATGTAGAGGGACTTAACCACGGATTCCATAGTGGTGCCTTTCGCTGTTGACGCATACAATACGCATATCTTGGCTTCTTGGACCATGCACGGATGCGTGATTTGTCGCATCACGCCCTCGCCTGCGGCCTCGCATCACAGCTTCATGCGCTCTATATTGCGCCTTAACAAGGCCACACCAAGACGCTGGCTGGCCTCAAGCCGCCCCGGGAGCGCAAGATGCTCGATGAGATGTATAACAAGCGCATTCTCGCGCTGGCTGCGGATATTCCGCATCTGGGCCGGCTTGCCAGCCCGGATGCCAGCGCCACTGCGCATTCCAAGCTCTGCGGCTCAACCGTGACGGTTGATCTTTGCATGCAGGGGGATGTGGTGACGGGTTTCGCCCATGAGGTGAAGGCCTGCGCGCTTGGCCAGGCCTCATCCTCGATCATGGCACGGCATGTGATCGGCGCGACCGCACAGGAATTGCGCGATGTCCGCGAGACGATGCGCCGTATGCTCAAGGAGAACGGCTCGCCGCCCTCCGGCAAATGGGTTGATTGCGAGGTTCTGGAGCCGGTGCGCGATTACAAGGCGCGCCATGCCTCCACGCTGCTCACATTCGACGCGGTTGTCGATGCCATCGGCCAGATTGAAGCCAGACGCGCCGCCTGAGCCCGTCGTCACAGAGGTCATCCCCTATGCTTTCCAGCCCGCTTGCTGCCGCCGGTTTCTATCTGGCGCTCCTTCTTGTGATGAATGTGTTCCTTCAGGCCCGGATCATACGGCAGCGGCGCTCCAAGCTGATTGGCGTCGGCCATGGTAATGACCGCGATCTGGAGCGGGCGATGCGTGTCCATTCCAATTTTGCCGAGAATGCGCCGCTGGGTGCGGCGGCGCTGGTTCTGCTCGCGCTGGGCGGAGCTGCGGTCTGGCCAGTGCATCTGATTGGCGCGATGTTTCTGGCAGGCCGCGTCGCGCATTTCATCGGCTTCAGCCAGATTTCCGGCCCCAGCGCAGGGCGCGTTGGCGGCATGG
>JBOFIL010000550.1:0-1635 GCA_051650165.1 Allobosea sp. | reverse complement strand
CAGCGCGATGATCGCGCCAATCGCCATTCCGGCCTTGATCCAACCCTGGCCTGGCGCAATCGCAACAGTGGTTGCCAGGAGCGGAATGGCTGCCAGCAATGGCGCAATCGAGAGATCCTGAAACAGCAGGATCGAGAAGGTGCGCCGCCCATAAGGCTCGGCTCCGTCGCCGCGCTCTTCAAGCAATTGCAGCGCAATCGCGGTGGCGGAAAGCGCCAGCGCAATGCCGACTGCAATCGCACCGCCGGGAGACAGCCCCGCCTGCCAGCCGATGAACGCAAACAACGCGCCTGTGATGAGCATCTGCGAGAGCCCAGCGCCGAAAATATCCTTGCGCATCGACATCAGGCGCGAGGGCTGCAACTCCAGCCCGACGAGAAACAGCAGCAGCACCACACCGATTTCCGCCACGCCGCGGATGGTGTCCGCATCGCGCACAATGCCAAGCACCTCAGGCCCGATGATCACGCCGGCGGCCAGATAGCCCAGCACGGCGGACAGGCCGATGCGCCGGAACAGCGGAACCGCAATCACCGCGCCAGCACAAAAGGAGAGGATTGGCGGCAAATAGCTGGCGTGTGAGGCGTCGGCCATGTTGGCTCCCGTTGTTGCAAGGCCCCTATCTAGGCGTGCTGAGCCAGAATGGCGAGGGTTGATGCGTCTGCTTTCTTTATCGTCTCTTTCCTTGACAGCTTTGCCCCCCGCGTCGAAACAGGGCCACCCGCAACGCATTGGCCTGTGCTCACTTGAAACCACGTCTCGACATATTGCTCTGTGCACCGCGCGGCTTCTGCGCCGGAGTGGTGCGCGCCATTGATGCGGTAGAGCAGGCGCTGAAGCTCCATGGCGCGCCGGTCTATGTGCGCCATGAGATCGTGCACAACAAATATGTCGTGGAGGGGCTGAGGCGAAAGGGCGCAGTGTTCATCCGCGAGCTGGATGAGGTCGCGGATCGCTCGCGTCCGGTGATCTTCTCTGCCCATGGCGTGGCCAAATCCGTGCCGGCGCGCGCTGAGGCGCTCAATCTCTTCGCCATCGATGCCACATGCCCGCTGGTGACCAAGGTGCACCGCGAGGCTGAGGTGCATTTTCGCCGTGGGCGGCACATCATCCTGATTGGCCATGCCGGCCATCCGGAGGTGATCGGCACGATGGGGCAATTGCCCGAGGGCGCCATTACCTTGATCGAGACAGTCGAGGATGTGGCCGGGCTTCCCGATACCGCCGGTGCACTGGCTTATGTCACGCAGACTACGCTTTCGGTGGATGATACAGCGGCAGTTGTCGCGGCCTTGAGTGCGCGCTTTCCCGATGTGATCGGCCCACACAAGGAGGACATCTGCTACGCCACCACCAACCGGCAGGAGGCGGTGAAGCGCGTCGCGCCGCAGGTCGAGGCAATGATTGTGGTGGGCTCGCAGAACTCGTCGAATTCGCAGCGGCTGCGCGAAGTCGCCGAGCGCGCCGGTTGCCGCATCTCGCAACTGGTGCTGCGCGCCGAGGAGATTGAATGGGCCGCATTTGAGGGCATTTCGCGCCTTGGCGTGACGGCAGGGGCTTCTGCGCCGGAGGTGCTGGTCGAGGAGATCATCGACGCTTTTGCGGCCCGCTTCGATGTGCATGTCGAGACGGTCT
>JBOFIL010000549.1:0-2267 GCA_051650165.1 Allobosea sp. | reverse complement strand
TCCGCCGCAAATGCCAGCGACCAAACCGGCAGGCCTGGCCCCACCAGCACGGCGCGGATTTGCCTTGTCTTGCGATCCACCAATGGCGTCTGCCCCCGCAATCCGCCAGCGGCCACCAGTGTGCCATCAGGCGAGAGCGCCAGCGCAACCAGCGGCACAGGCGCAATCTCGATGGCTGCGAGGGGGCTGAGATCAGCCCCGAAAAAGCGCAATTGCCCATCCGCGCCGGCAGCAATGATCTCGCCATCGGATGCCGCCACAACACCATTGAGCGGCGCATCCAATTGGCGAACCACAGGCGCTGACCCTTCCGCCGGCCAGAGCCGCAAGGTGGCGTCATGGCCTGTGGTCACCACGCCGCCACTGGCCAAGAAGGCGATGCCGGCGAGTGGGCCCTTGTGCCCTTCAAGACTGCGCGCGGTACCCGTTATCAGGTCCGTGATGCGTGCTGTCTCATCCCATGACGCCGAAGCGAGATGCTTGCCATCGCCTGAGAGCGCCAGCGCGGCGATGCTGCCCTTGTGGCCAGAAATGCTGCGCTCCGGCTGCGCGCCCGTTGCGAGACCCTCGCCTCGCCAAATGGCGATCCGGCCATCTTCGCCGCCCGTGGCGAAGCGCCCGCCGGGCAAGGCCACAACCGCATTCACCGCGCCATCATGGAAGCGCAGCACAGCGCTCGCGGTGCCCTGATCGAGCCGCCAGAGAATCGCGGACTGATCGAAGGAGCCGGTCATGGCCGTCTTGCCATCCGGCGAAACGGCGATGGCGCGCACAGGTCCGCCATGGCCGCGCAGCTCCTGCGCCCGCGAAGGGGCGGCTAGCAGCAGTGCGCAGCAAAAAGCAGAGAGTGTGAGGCGGAGCATGCTGCCAAGATCGACTGCGACGCGTGTCGCCGCAAGAGCATTCATCACAAATGCCTATGTGTTTCAGGCACGTGCATCATGCGCATTGAGGTTGCATCCACTAGCCACGACGCCATATGCCGAAGCATGAACCAATTGCCGCCCGCCGAAGACAATCCCGTCGCGCTCGATCTTTCGGGTCTCAAGTGCCCGCTGCCCGCATTGCGCACACGCAAAGCCCTGAAAACTGCCGCGCCCGGCACGCGCCTGATCGTGACCTGCACTGATCCGCTCGCCGCCATCGACATCCCCAACCTGCTGCGCGAAACCGGCGATGCGCTGGAAGAGGAACGCCGCGCGGGCGAAACACAGTTGATATTCTTCATCCGCAAAGCCGGTTGAAACTGCCAAAGGACACACCTTATGAGCCTCTCGCCTGAAACCATCCTGCGCGCTCTGGAGCTGGTGAAACTGCCAGCGAGCGGCCAATCGCTCGCGGCATCGGGCCGCGTCGGCGGCATCATGGTTGATGGCGGCAAGGTGATGGCCTCGATCGCGATTGACCCGACAGAGGCCGAGGCGATGGAGCCTGTGCGTGCCGCCGCCGCCAGCGCGCTCTCCGGCCTGCCGGGCGTGACGCAGGCGTTGGTGATGCTCACGGCGGAGCGCAAGCCATCTGCCGCCTCGCCCGCCATGCAGGCGAAGGCAGCAGCGGCGCGCGGGCCAGGTGCCTCCCCGACCCCGAAGGCCGCCGGCGTGCCGGGCGTGAAGCACATTGTGGCGGTGGCCTCCGGCAAGGGCGGCGTTGGCAAGTCCACCACCGCCGCCAATCTCGCCGTGGCGCTCTCGCGCATCGGGCTCAGTGTCGGTGTGCTCGATGCCGACATCTATGGCCCGTCGGTGCCGAAAATGTTCGGCATCACCGGCAAGCCGCGCCTTGTTTCGGGCCGCACGCTCGCGCCGATGGAGGCCTATGGCCTTAAGGTCATGTCCATCGGCTTCCTGATCGACGAGGAAACCCCGATGATCTGGCGCGGGCCGATGGTGATCTCCGCCATCACCCAGATGCTGCGCGAAGTCGCGTGGGGCGAACTGGATGTGCTGATCGTCGACATGCCGCCCGGCACAGGCGACGCGCAGCTCACCATGGCGCAGCAGACTCCGCTTTCAGGCGCCGTCATCGTCTCGACGCCGCAGGATATGGCGCTGATGGATGCGCGGCGCGGCATTGCCATGTTCCGCAAGGTCGATGTGCCGATCTTCGGCATTGTCGAGAATATGAGCTATTTCATCGCGCCAGATACCGGCAATCGCTACGATATTTTTGGCCATGGCGGCGCACGCAAGGAAGCCGAGCGGCTGTCTGTGCCGTTCCTCGGAGAAATTCCGCTGGCGATGCCTATCCGTGAATTGTCGGATTCAGGC
>JBOFIL010000548.1:0-3933 GCA_051650165.1 Allobosea sp. | reverse complement strand
GAGCTGATTTCCGACCCCTATTGGCGGCATTATCGCTGCATGGAGCAAGGCATTGCCTTTGGCAGCCCCAAATCCATCGGACACATGTTCGAGCTGGCCTATGATGAGTTGCTGCGCGCCAAGAACCTCAACATCAATGTCGCGACGCTGCAAAATATCGTCGGCGGCATCGAGATGCGCCTCTCGGATGAGCGCAGCCAGGTCAATTACCTCACCGGCCTGCTGATCTTCCTCGGCCTCATCGGCACATTCATCGGCCTGATGGAAATGGTCGGCTCGGTTGGCGATATTATCGCGGGCCTGAGCAACACCGCAGGTGCCGCGCCCGATGCGATGCGCAAGCTGCTGGCCAATTTGCAGGTGCCGCTCACCGGCATGGCGACAGGCTTCTCCTCTTCGCTGTTCGGTCTGTTCGGTTCACTTGTGCTTGGCATTCTGGCGCGTTTCGGCAATTCGGCGGTCAATACACTCAAGGACGAGTTCAGCGGCTGGCTGGCCGGCGTTGCCCATCTCGATTCAAGCGTTGGCGGGGATGCTGGCGATCTTGCCAGGCTGATCGCCGACAACATCACTGGCGGCGGAAGCGAAGGCGCCAAGGGCGGCGCTGGCGGGCCTCCGGGCGCGATCACGGATGTGGGCGTTGTCGCCACCATGGCGCAGGGCTTTGGCCGCATGAACCAAGGCATGGAGCAGGTCGCCCAGCTTCTGCCACGCATGATGGAAATCCAGGCCGACAATGCCGCCATGATGAAGGCACTGCTTGTCGGCATGGATCGCATGGTGGCGGACTCAGGCGAGACCCGCGAGCAGATCAGCCAGCTGGTCATCGCGCACGGCACGCAGGGCGAATATTTCCAGGAGCTGATCAACCTTCAGCGCAACACGGAAGCGCGGCTCACCTCCGGCTTCAATGGCATGTCGCACATCATGGAAGTGACGGGGCAGGCGTATCTCGATGGTCTGCGGCGCCTCACCGCCGAAAACTACGAGACCAATGCGCGCCTTGCCAAGCTCCTCGATGTGAAAGCGGCGGGCGACCGCATCACCGAGATCGCGGTGGGTATCGAGTCCAAGGTCAAGAACGGTTTTGGTGGCCTTGCCTCGGCGCTTGAGCGCACCGCCATGTCGATCGACACCAGCATGCAGCGCGTGGCGTCTGACCAGAATGACCTGAAGCAGATCCTCACGCAGCGCGGCGGTGGCGGCGGGGCAGGCGGCGAGGTCACCATGTCAGCCGATTTCGAGAAGCGCCTGACCGATGGCTTCTCCGATTTGTCGCGCTCATTCGAGACGGTTTTCGCCGCCTATTCCACCATCCTCAACCGCGCCATGGTGCAGCAGGCCATGGGCACGGGCGAAGAGGGCGGCGCAAGCCAGGTGGCCATGCCGGCGGGGAGCGCGGCTGCGCTGCCCGAGCATGAACGCCGCGCGCCCGCCAAGCCCGAGAATGAAGTCGATCATGATGAACTGCGCCGGCGGCTCTATGCTGCGGCGCTCAGCCGCCAGAACGGCGCGGCCTGAGGCGAGGGAAAACCATGTCACTCGAAAATGACTACCAGCACGCCGAAGCCGAAATTGCCCAGGCAGGCTCAACCGCAGCGATGCGTGCCTCGCTGAAGCTTCGTACGGCGGGTTCCGGCCAGCCGGGTTTCCTCGCAAGGCTTTGGCGCGGCGCGCGTGCCCCGCTCGCGGCACGGCGTGATCCATGCGTGATTGTCGCCGTCTTGATGGTGCTGGATCGGCGGCTTGCGCTTGATGGGCTCATCACCAGCATGAGCGCCTCCTCGGTGGTCTTCCGGCAGGCGGCCACCTTCATCTTTGACCGCACAGGCGCTGAAATCTCCATCCGCTTTGCCGATCATGATCTGCGTGGCCGCATCACTGCAACAGCGGCGGATGGCTATGTCGTCACCTTTGCCGAGCCGCTTGATGAGCAGGATGTTGAAGACCTTCTCGAAAATTACGGGCAGGCCAACTGAAGCGCAGGCCAACTGAAGCTTTGCCCGGTGAGGGCATGTTAAGCTCCATGTGACATCTTCAGACGTCTTCTATCCGGCTTGTCAGCCTGGGGCATTGTGTTGCGTTCTGAGGTTATCACCAATTCGCAGACCGTCGATGCGTTGCGCCAGCGCTCGCAGCTGTTGCTGGCTGTGGTGGTGGCGGGCACGCTGGTTGTGATCAGCCTGATCGGTGCCTGGCTGGCACAGATGGCCGATGAGCGCTCCAACCTCGCCGCACGCCGCGTCGCGACCACCTTGATCGGTGAGGCCAGCGCCAAGAAACGCGCCGAGTTTCTGGCGATCGTGCGCGATCAGGTCGACGGTGCTCTGCTGCTCAGCAAACAGGGCATGATGGAGCTGCCGCCAGGGGCGGCCGCTTCCGCCCGAAATGCAGGCCTGACATTGATGTTGTCTACCCTTGACGGGCGCATCAGCGATGCTGGTTCCGGTCTGCGCCTTGGCGGTAACCAGGATACGAGAACCGCCCGCAGCCTGGCTGAAATCGCTGTCAGCGGCGCTGAACGGGTCGATCTGGTGTTTGGCGGGGAAAAACTGGTGGTTGCCGGCGGCGAGGCCGGGATCGTTTTTGCCGAGCCTGTGCGCAAGGAAAGCGCGCCGCGCATGGCGACACCCAATCCCGATGTTACGATCATTGCGGTCTGGCCGCTGGATCAGGAAGCGCTGTCCAGACAATTCGCGGATTTCGGGCTGGGCGACGTGATGTTCTCCATGTCAGCGCCCGAAGCCGGCGAGCGCGCCGGTGTGCACTACACTGGCGGCGGCTCCTCAGGCCTGTATGTGAGCTGGCTCAACCCGATGACGGCGACACTGCACTGGGTGCAGCTTCTGCCGCTGGTGTCGATCGCGCTCGTGGGTGTTCTGCTTGCCATTCTCAAGGGCTTGCGGTTTCAGCGGCAGGCCACAGATCTGGTCGCCAATATCGAACGCGCTGCCTATGACCGCGCCACGCGCGATCCGCTCACCGGCCTGCACAACCGCTCTGGTTTCAAGCTCCGGCTGGATGATGCCGTGGAGCAAAGCAAAGGCGAGGCTTTGGTGGGCGTGGTCTACATCGACCTTGACCGCTTCAAGGAGGTCAATGACGGCTATGGCCACGAAATGGGCGACAAGTTGCTGGTGGCTGTCACCGAACGGTTAACTGCCATTTGCGGGCGCGATGTCACCATCGCCCGTCTCGGCGGCGACGAGTTCGCTGTTGTAGCCACCAAGCGTGATACGGCTGACGAGATTGTGCGGATGGGCGAGGCGATCAGCCGCGAGCTGGGTCAGCCCTTCCTGCTTGGCACCACCGAGGTTGTGATCGGTGGTTCTGTCGGCATTGCCATCGCACCGGAAGATGGTGCGGATTCCACCGAACTGGTCCGCCGCGCCGACATCTCGATGTATCGCGCCAAGACCGGCGGACGCGGCCAGGCCATCCGCTTTCATGCCTCGATGGAAGACGAGATCAAGCGCCGCAAATTCCTTGAGGGTGAATTGCGCCATGCTGTCGCGCGCAACCAGCTCAAGGTGTTTTACCAGCCCTATCTGGCGTCCGATGGTGACACGCTTGTCGGCGTCGAGGCACTCATGCGTTGGAGCCACCCGACCGAAGGCGAAATCTCGCCTGGCGCGTTCATTCCGCTGGCCGAAGAGACTGGCCTGATTGTCGAGATTGGTGACTGGATGATGCGCCGCGCCATGACAGATGCACTGAGCTGGCCGGGCGTGCATATCGCACTCAACGTCTCGCCAGTGCAGTTCCGCCGCAAAGAACTGGTGGCAAACACCGTGGCCATGGTGGGGGAGGTCGGCATCGAGCGCGAGCGCGTCGAGATCGAGATCACCGAAGGCGTGCTGATGGATGATGCGGAGGCCGCCATCGAGATCATCCAGGGCTTCCGCGATGCTGGCCTGCATGTGGCACTCGATG
>JBOFIL010000547.1:0-6222 GCA_051650165.1 Allobosea sp. | reverse complement strand
AGAGGGTGGTTTGGCGTCAGCCAAACCGGGTGAGGGGTTGCGCTTGTCAGGCGTACCTAGGTTTACCCCTCATCCGGCTGCTGCGCAGCCACCTTCTCCCGCAAGGGGGAGAAGGGAAGGCGCGTAGGCACTGCGCCGCCGCCCCTCACACCACCACGATCTTGCCGGGGTTCATGATGTTGTCGGGGTCCAGCGCGCGCTTGATTGAACGCATCACATCGAGCGCGCCCTCGCCATGCTCGGCGGCGAGATATTTCATCTTGCCCTGGCCGACGCCATGCTCGCCGGTGCAGGTGCCTTCCATCGCCAATGCGCGCTCCACAAGCCGCTTCATGAAGGCGTTGGCGGCCTCGATCTCGGCTTCGTTCTCCATGTCGATCAGTGGCAGCACATGGAAATTGCCATCACCGACATGGCCCACGATGGGCGCAATGAGACCAGAAGCTTCAATGTCGGCCTGCGTTTCCTCGACACAATCGGCCAGCCGCGAAATCGGCACGCAGATGTCTGACGAGACACCCTTCGCGCCGGGGCGCAGAGAGATGGCGGCCCAATAGGCATCGTGCCTGGCCTGCCAAAGCCTGGTGCGGTCCTCCGCCTTTTTGGCCCATTCAAACGGCCCGCCGCCGCAATCCGCCGCAATCTCGCCGAAGCGCTCGGCCTGTTCCGCCGCGCTTGCCTGCGTGCCATGGAACTCGACGAAGAGCATGGGTGTCTCGGGCAGTGTCAACTTTGAGTATGTGTTGCAGGCGCGCACCTGCATGGCATCCAGCAATTCGATGCGCGCCACTGGCAGCCCGGTCTGGATGGTCATGATGGTGGCGTCGCAAGCCGCGCGCACTGACGGGAAGGGGCACACGCCCGCCGTGATCGCCTCGGGAATGCCCACGAGTTTGAGCGTGATTTCGGTGATTACCCCAAGCGTGCCTTCTGAGCCCACGAACAGCCGCGTCAGATCATATCCGGCTGAGGATTTGCGGGCGCGGCGGGACGTGGTGACGATCTCGCCAGACGCCGTGACGACCTTCAGGGCCAGCACGTTGTCCTTCATCGTGCCATATCGAACGGCGTTGGTTCCTGATGCGCGCGTCGCCGCCATGCCGCCAATGGAGGCATCCGCGCCGGGATCAATGGGGAAGAATAGCCCCATGTCGCGCAGATGCTCGTTCAGCTCCTTGCGGGTGACGCCGGGCTCCACCACAACATCGAGATCCTCGGCATTCACGGCTATGATGCGCTTCATCATTGATGTGTCGATGGAGACACCGCCAAGCGGTGCATTGACATGACCCTCCAGCGATGAGCCAGCCCCAAAGGGAATGACCGGCACACGGTGTCTGGCGCAAAGCTTCACGGCATCTGCCACATCCTCGGCATTCTGCGCATACACCACGGCATCCGGCGGCTGGTTTTCAATCCATGTCACGGTCGAGGCGTGCTGCTGGCGCACGGCGAGGCTGGTGACCAGGCGGTTTCCGAAGCGTGCGGCCAACTCCTGGGTCAAGGCTTCAATGGCGGCAGCGGAGGGGCGCATTTGCTGCTGGCCATTTGTCTGCGTTGTTACCGCATCAGTGGCTATCAGAGCACGCGTCATTGTCATTCGCCCTTGCGCATTTGCCGAGATTGCTTCGGCCTCGGTTATGGAGCCAAGACGACCACGCCTGCAAGCGTGGCTATTCACAGAAGGTATTGCATTTTTATCGAGAAGGCTCTTTTATACGTTTTCATTTTGGGAATTAATGGCTGCGCTCGGTCGGCTCGGCGGCAAGGTGCCTATGACAGTCCTGTTCTTTGCCCCGTTCGTATCGTCGAAGATGAGCATTGATCCGGGCTGGATCGACTATAATGGCCACCTGAATATGGCCTATTACAATGTCCTCTTTGACAGGGCCGTGGATGAGGCATTCGCCCTCGTGGGGCTGGGCCCTGAGTATGCGCAGGAGCGGCGCGCATCGTTCTTCACCGCCGAGCATCACATCGTTTACCGGCGCGAGGTGGGGCGCGATGATCAGCTGCGCATCACCATCCAGCTGGTCGATTTTGACGAGAAGCGCCTGCATTACATGATGGAGATGCGCCATGCTTCCGAGGGCTGGGTGGCGGCGAGCGCGGAGAGCCTGGCGCTGCATGTCGATCTTGCCAGCCGCAAGGTCACGCCGTTCCCGCCGGACATTCAGGCCAATCTTGCCATCATGAAGGCCGCCCATGCCCGCATGTCGCCGCCTGAGGCGTTGGGGCGCGTGATCACGATGAAGCCGAAACACCGCGAGCCGGCTGAAGCGCCGACGATCCGCGAGGGTAAGTCGCGTTTGCTGAATTGAGGGCTGCGCTACACCGCAAATCTGGCGACGGCGCTCTTATCCCATTCAAGCCCTATCCCTGGCCCCGTGGCCATGAGCTTGCCATCAATCAGCTGCGCTGACTGCCTGAGTATCGGGCCTGCCAGATCGAGATATTCGATCCAGCTGGCGGTTGGCGTCGCGGCCAGTACATGGGCGCTAGCCTCCTGCAAGAGATGGCTGGCAATCGGCAACTCATGCGCAGCAGCCATTTCGGTGATACGCAGCCAGCCGGTGATGCCGCCGGCCTTCATCAGATCCGGCATCAGCATGTCGCTGGCACCCACGGCAATGGCGCTGGCGAAGCCTTCCGGCATCCACCAGTTTTCGCCGGACTGGATCGGCACGGGCGAGGCCTTGCGCACCTCTGCGCTTGCCGCCAGATCATCGGCCAGAACCGGCTCCTCGGCCCAGATCAGATTGAATTGCGCAAGATCAGCCAGCCGGCGCTTGGCCTGTGCAACTGGTTGCGACTGGTTGAAATCAACCATCAGGCCGAATGAACCTCCCAGCATCGCGCGCACCTCGCGCACGGTTTCGACTTCAGCCTGCCAATCAGGCCCGCCAAGCCGGAACTTGATCGCGGTGAAGCCTTTCTCCACGAGCGCCTCAAGCTGGCTTTCGTCAGCCGGCATATCCAGCATGCCGATGCTGGCATAGGCTCTGATCGGCTTCGGCGCATGGCCGAGAAAGCTCGCCAACGCCTGGCCTTTGGCTCTCGCGGCCATGTCCCACAATGCCATGTCGATGCCGGAAAGCGCCATGCCGGCAAGGCCCTGCACTCCGAGAAGGCGCAGTCTTCGCGCCATTTCGGCATGCATGGCCGCGGGTTCCACGGCGCGACCTATCAGAGGCTCAAAGAGCGTGCGCACCAGATCGGCCAGCGGGCGCAGCGCGAAGGCATGATAGGCGAAGAGATAGGCCCGCCCGGTGACGCCTTCTTCTGTGAACATGTCGATCAGCAACAGGGGTGCAGAGGCGACCGTGCCAGAGGCTGTCCGCAAAGGCGCGGTGAGCGGCACATCGACAGCGCGCAACGTGAGAGAGCGCAGCACCGGGCTGTTTTCCATGGTGTATCCTTTTCGCCAGGTGAGCGGCAGTTGATGACATTGCGGTGTTTGCACCCCACATTAACTGCCTGTGATTCGGACAAAACCCACTTTTCTATGAGGAAATGTTATTGGCAGCTTTGCCTGAACGCGCCGATGATCTTGGTGATCTCCCGCCCGCCGCCACCGGGCTGGGTGCGCGGCTGCGCGCCGGCATGGCGGCCTCTGCGCCCTGGCTTCAGGGGCTGAACCCGGAGCAGCGGCTGGCTGTGGAGGCAACCGATGGCCCCGTGCTGGTGCTGGCTGGCGCCGGCACCGGCAAGACGCGCGTGCTCACCACCCGCATTGCCCATCTCATCGCTACGGGCCTCGCCTATCCTTCGCAGATCCTCTCCGTGACCTTCACCAACAAGGCCGCGCGTGAGATGAAGGAGCGTGTGGCGCATATGGTAGGGCCGGCGGCGGAAGGCATGCCCTGGCTCGGCACCTTCCACTCGGTCTCGGCCAAGATCCTGCGCCGCCATGCCGAGCTGATCGGCCTGCGCTCCGATTTCACCATCCTCGACATGGATGATCAGATCCGCCTGATGAAGCAGGTGATCGCCGCTGAAGGCATTGACGAGAAGCGCTGGCCGGGGCGGATGCTCGCCGGCTTCATCGATGGCTGGAAGAACCGCGGCCTCAGCCCAGATGCCGTGCCGCCGGGCGAGGCGGGCGTCTTCGGCAATGGCAAGGGCGGCAAGCTTTATGCTGCCTATCAGGAGCGCCTGCGCACCCTCAACGCCTGCGATTTCGGTGATCTGCTGCTGCATTGCCTGCATCTCTGGCGCACGCAGCCGGATGTGCTCGCGGACTACCAGAACCGCTTTCGCTACATTTTGGTGGATGAGTATCAGGACACCAACGTCGCCCAGTATCTCTGGCTACGGCTGCTCGCACAGGGGCGGCGCAACATCGCCTGCGTCGGTGATGATGACCAATCCATCTATGGCTGGCGCGGCGCAGAGGTCGACAACATCCTGCGCTTCGAGCATGATTTTCCGGGTGCGACGGTGGTCAGGTTGGAGCGGAACTATCGCTCGACCGGGCATATTCTTGGCGCGGCCTCCGGCCTGATCGCGCGCAATGAGGGCCGGCTTGGCAAGACATTGCGCACCGAGGACGTGCCTGGCGAGAAGGTGACGTTGTCTGGCGCTTGGGACAGCCAGGAGGAAGCGCGGCTCATCGGCGAGGAGATCGAGAGCCTGCATTGCAACAAGCATCGCCTCTCCGAGATTGCCGTACTGGTGCGCATTTCGGCGCAGATGCGCGAGATCGAGGAGCGCTTTGTCAGCCTCGGCCTGCCATACCGCGTGGTGGGTGGCCCGCGCTTCTATGAGCGCGCGGAAATCCGCGATGCGCTGGCATACTTACGTTGCGTTGTATCTGACACGGACGACCTAGCCTTCGAGCGCATCGTCAACCAGCCCAAGCGCGGCTTGGGCGACGCGACGCTGCAACTTCTGCACAACCATGCGCGCGCCATGCGCGATCAGCAGGATGATGGCGGCAATGGCGAGCTTAATGGTGCTGGCGGCTCGCTGATGCGCGCGGCAAGGCAGCTTGTCGGCACAGATGATTTCAAGCCCAAGGTGCGCCAGACCCTGCGCGACCTTACCGACAGCTTCGCGCGCTGGAGCCTGCAAGCTGCGACCATGCCGCAATCGGAATTGGCCGAGATCGTACTGGAGGAGAGCGGCTACACCGATATGTGGCGCAAGGACCGCACGGCGGACGCGGCTGGACGGCTCGAAAACCTGAAAGAACTCATCCGCACGCTGGAGGAATTCCCCGATCTGCCGGCCTTTCTTGAGCATGTGTCGCTCGTCATGGATACCTCGAGCAGCGACGACAATGACAAGGTCAGCCTGATGACGCTCCATGCCGCCAAGGGGCTGGAGTTCGACACGGTGTTCCTGCCGGGCTGGGAGGAGGGGCTCTTCCCCAGCCAGCGCGCGCTCGATGAGAATGGCCGCGCCGGCCTTGAGGAAGAGCGCCGGCTCGCGCATGTCGGTCTCACGCGCGCCCGCAAGCGTGCCAAGATTATGTTCGCCTCGAACCGGCGCATCCATGGCATGTGGCAATCGAGCCTGCCGAGCCGCTTCATTGATGAGCTGCCGGAGGATCATGTCGACATCCAGGAAGCTGCTGCAAATTTCGGCGCGATGCAGAACAGCCTGTATGGTGCCTCGCGCTTTGACCAGATGGGCTCCTTCGGCTCCGGCTATTCCACCCCCGGCTGGCAGCGCGCGCAGGCCGCGAAGGCTGCGGGCAATGCGGGCGGGAATTTTGACAAGAATTCTGGCGGCGGCCAATCGGGCAGTTGGGGCGCGCGCAGCGGCAATGCAGGCCCATCGGGCTATGCATCTTCCAGTGGCCAGCGGCGTGGGCCGGCGATGATTGAGGGCGAGGTGCTGGCGCGCTCAGGCAGCGCCAAATCCGCCTTTTCCCTCGATGAGCGCTGCTTCCATGTGAAATTCGGCCCCGGCACTGTCATCGCCATCGATGGCAACAAGCTCACGGTGGATTTCGACAAGGCCGGGCGGAAAATGGTGCTGGACAGCTTTGTTCAGCGGGGGTGAGGCATCACCCTGTTCAATTGACCCTCTTTCAAGGCGTATAGGTGGGCAATTGCTGCATAAGAGCCTCACCCATTTTGTAAATATCGATCTGGTTGTTGCCGATCTGGATTTTGCTGGAGTCAGGGCTGATGCTGACCGAAGCAGGATAGCTTGCCTCAACGGATAGACGCCCATTGGAAATCGCTTCCTTGAGCACCTTTTTGGCGATCTGCA
>JBOFIL010000546.1:0-1036 GCA_051650165.1 Allobosea sp. | reverse complement strand
GCCTGAACAATCTTTCCAGCCTTCTTGAGGCCACCAGTAGGCTTGCAGAAGCAGAGCCGCTCCGACGCCGCGCCCTTGCGATTGACGAAGCCAGCTATGGCATTGATCATCCCTTGGTCGCCATTCGCCTGAACAATCTTGCACATTTACTACGCCGCACCACACGCATCGCTGAAGCCGAGCCTCTCAGTCGTCGGCATCTGGAGATTTTTGTGAATTTCACGGGAAACGCAGGCCACCAACACCCGCATCTGATAGCGGCCATAAATAATCATGCTGCCTTGCTTGACGAGATGGGCAAGAGCAAAGAGGAGATCATGGCCACGCTTGATGCCATCCTGGCCCCGATCAGCGCCATCATTGGAAGACCCGCTTCATGATCCTCATCGGCCAGTATGATTCGCCATTCGTGCGCCGCGTCGGCATTGCGCTGACGCTTTACGGGCTGAAATTCGAGCACAAGCCGTGGTCGGTGTTTCGCGAGGCAGACAAGATCCGCGCCTACAATCCGCTGACGCGTGTGCCGACGCTGGTGCTCGATGATGGCACCGCCTTGGGCGAGAGCCACATGATCCTGGATTATCTCGACAGCCGCGCGCCCAAGGGCGATCCGCTCTTCCCGCAGGACGAACCCTCGCGCCATCGTGCCTTGCGCATCGCGTCGCTCGCGACCGGCATCGCCGACAAGGCAGTGAGCCTGTTCTACGAGCTGCGCCTGCATGAGCAGACATCGGATGTGTGGATTGCGCGTTGCAAGGCACAAATACGTGACACACTGGTGCTGCTGGAGCGCGAGCGCGAAAAAGGCGGCGGGCGATACTGGTTCGGCGGGCGTTTGGGCCATGCTGACATCGCGATTGCCTGCACATGGCGCTTCCTGATGGAGGCCCATCCCGGCCTTGCTGACAAGGATGATTACCCGGCTCTGGCAGGATTGGCGCAGCGCATGGAGGCGCTCGACGCCTTCAAGGCCATCCAACAGCCCTTTATCCCGCCGGCATGAGCGGGCTGGTTGAGTATGGTTTCTGCTGTTTTC
>JBOFIL010000545.1:0-9647 GCA_051650165.1 Allobosea sp. | reverse complement strand
ATCGGGAGTGTGTGGAAAATTATGTATGAAATCAAGAATACGTAATTATATCATACAGATAATTTGATTAGTTGTTTTTGTGAATCCTGATGATTGCTGATTTTGAGATGCATGGCTTGTGGATGATGCGTGAAGGCCGGTATGCATCCCCCCAGCAGCAAAAGCAGACTAGAAGAAAGACTCTCTTTCTTTATGGAAGGAATGACCAGAGATGCAGGCCAAGCCTGAAAAACTGATGCTTTCAGTGCTGTCGGGAAAGCCATCGGCCATCCCTCCCATCTGGATGATGCGGCAAGCAGGGCGCTATCTTCCCGAGTACAAGGCAGTGCGTGCCAAGGCCGGGTCATTCCTTGATCTGTGTTATTCGCCGGATTTTGCCACTGAAGTTACGCTCCAACCCATCAGGCGTTTCGGCTTTGATGCAGCGATCATGTTCTCCGACATTCTTGTCGTGCCGCATGCATTGGGCCAGCATGTTACCTTTGCCGAAGGCGAAGGACCAAGGCTCGAATCAATCTCGGATCACGAGGGCCTGAAGCGGCTCAAACCGGAAATTGACTTGAACCATCTCGAACCCGTCTTTGAAACATTGCGGCGTCTCAAGCTGGCTTTGCCGGCTGAAACGACATTGATCGGTTTTTGCGGGGCACCCTGGACTGTTGCCAGCTATATGATTGCCGGCAAGGGCACGCCTGATCAGGCCCCGGCGCGCATCATGGCCTACCGTGATCCGGAATTGCTTCAGACCCTTGTGGACAGGCTTGTGGTGTCCTCTATTGCCTATCTGAGTGCACAGGTGAGGGCTGGCGCCGAGGTCATCCAGTTGTTTGAAAGCTTCGCCAGCGCATTGCCGCCCGGCTTGATCGAGCGCTGGTCGTTTGATCCCATGCTGCGCATTGTCGAGGGTGTGCGTGAAGAGCATCCTGATGTGCCGTTTATCCTGTTCGCGCGCGGCGCCGGACCCGCGCTTGCCAAACTCTCCCGCCGCAAGGGGGTGACAGGCCTCGGGCTTGACTGGGGCGTTGATCTGACCTGGGCGAAAGCCACTCTGGCGGAGGATGTGATCACCCAGGGCAATCTTGATCCGCTGGCACTCATTGCCGGCGGGGATGCGCTTGACCGGGCGGTTGATCATATTCTCGCGCAAATGCAGGGACGGCCCCATGTCTTCAATCTGGGGCATGGCATCCTGCCGGAGACGCCAATCGCGCATGTCGAGCAGATGTTGAAGCGCGTCAGAGGCTAGCGACAGCATGTATCTCTGGATCAAGGCCCTGCATGTGGTTGCGGTCATCTCCTGGATGGCGGCCATGCTCTATCTGCCACGTCTGTTTGTGTATCATTGCGGTGTTGCGAAAGGCTCTGACCAATCGGAGCTGTTCAAGGTGATGGAGCGCAGGCTCCTCAAAGCCATCATGACGCCGGCCATGATCATCTCATGGGCAGCTGGGCTGTGGCTGATCCATTCAGGCGGGTTTTGGAGCGCCAGCTGGCTCCATGCCAAGCTCGCGATGCTGCTTCTGCTTTCGGGCATTCATGGCTGGCTTGCCGTGCTGGTGCGCCAGTTCAATGACGACAGGAACACCCGGTCATCACGCTACTTCCGCATCCTCAATGAAGCACCGACGCTTCTGATGATCGGCATCGTCATCATGGTGATCGTCAAGCCATTCTGATTGAAGCTGCAGACGAAATTGCTCCAGGATTTGTCTTCGAGTCTGCCTCCTGCAAATCTGCTTGAGACTCAAACCGAAAGCCGGTATCAAGCAGGCCTCTCCCAAGTTCGGGTCGGGCAGATCGGTTGGCGTCAAGTCGTTCAGCTGTGTCACCAGATCTGGCAACCCTGACAATGTGATTGCCTTCAGGCCTCCTCTGAGCCGCGCGCAGTTCCTGCCGCGCGAGGCATTTCAACAAGCGGATCATTCCATGGCCGAGATCAAGCTCCACGAGCTCAAGGAAAAATCGCCGACCGAGCTTCTGGCGTTCGCCGAGGAGCATGGTGTCGAGAGCGCCTCCACGATGCGCAAGCAGGAGCTGATGTTCGCGATTCTGAAGCAGCTTGCGCTTCAGGAGACCGAAATCCTTGGTGAAGGCGTGGTCGAGGTGTTGCAGGACGGCTTCGGCTTCATGCGCTCGCCGGACTCAAACTATCTTGCCGGCCCCGATGATATTTACATCTCGCCCGCCCAGATCAGGAAGTTCGGCCTCAAGACAGGTGATAGTGTCGAGGGCCCCATCCGTGGGCCAAAGGATGGCGAGCGCTATTTCGCGCTGCTCAAGGTCAACACCATCAATTTCGAAGACCCGGAAAAGATCAAGCACAAGGTGCATTTCGACAATTTGACACCGCTCTATCCCAATGAGCGGCTGAGGATGGAGGTGCAGGATCCGACACGCAAGGACATGTCGCACCGGATCATCGATGTGGTCTCGCCCATCGGCAAAGGCCAGCGCGCACTCATCGTCGCCCCGCCCCGCACTGGCAAGACCGTACTCTTGCAGAACATCGCCCAGAGCATCGCCGTCAATCACCCCGAATGCTTCCTCATCGTGCTGCTGATCGACGAGCGGCCTGAGGAAGTGACAGATATGCAGCGCTCGGTGAAGGGCGAGGTGATCTCCTCGACCTTCGACGAGCCGGCCTCGCGCCATGTTCAGGTTGCAGAAATGGTGATCGAGAAGGCCAAGCGCCTGGTCGAGCATGGCCGCGACGTTGTCATTCTGCTGGATTCGATTACGCGTCTGGGTCGTGCCTACAACACCACGGTGCCATCCTCTGGCAAGGTGCTGACCGGCGGCGTTGATGCCAATGCCCTCCAGCGGCCGAAGCGCTTCTTCGGTGCCGCCCGCAACATCGAGGAAGGCGGTTCGCTGACCATCATCGCGACGGCTCTCATCGAGACTGGCAGCCGCATGGACGAGGTGATCTTTGAGGAGTTCAAGGGCACCGGCAACTCCGAAATCGTGCTCGACCGCAAGGTCGCAGACAAGCGTGTCTTCCCGGCCATCGATATTCTCAAATCCGGCACCCGCAAGGAAGAGCTCATCACGCCGCGCGACCAGCTCACCAAGACCTATGTGTTGCGCCGCATTCTCAATCCGATGGGCCCGCAGGATGCGATCGAGTTCCTGCTCGACAAGCTACGTCAGACGAAATCGAATGGCGAATTCTTCGACTCGATGAACACCTGACATCGCCAGCTGGTGATGCTGTTCTCCTGATGGGCAGGCCATGGGCGGCAGGGAAACGATTGTCGCACTTTCATCGGGCCAAGGTGCAGCTGGCGTTGCGGTGCTGCGCGTCTCAGGCAAGCGTGCACGCGATGTGCTTGAGGCTCTTGGCGCCAAGCATCTTCAGCCACGCTATGCCAAACTCGTTGAATTGCACCATTCGCAAGGCGGTCAGTTTCTTGATCAGGCGCTGACGCTGTTCTTCCCTGCGCCAAACAGTTTTACCGGCGAAGACATTGCTGAGCTGCACATCCACGGGTCTCGCGCCGTGCAGGCTATCGTGATTGATGCAATCCTTGCCGTTGATGGCTCTATACGGCTCGCTGTGCCGGGCGAGTTTACGCGCCGGGCCCTGGAGAATGGCAAGCTCGATCTTGCGCAGGTCGAGGGATTGGCCGCCCTGATCGATTCGGAGACGGAATGGCAGCGTCAGCAAGCGTTGCGCCTGATGTCGGGTGAACTCAGCCGAATGACGGATCAATGGCGCGCTGCCTTGGTCGATGCTCTTGCTTTTCTTGATGCCGGCCTCGATTTCTCTGATGAAGGCGATGTGGCCGACGACGCCTTGTTGGCACAGGTGCCGGCGCTGATTGAGCCTGTGATAAAGCAGCTCGCCCACTTGCTTGCGACGGCTTCTGGTGGAGAGCGACTGAGGGATGGCTTTCGTGTCGCGATCATTGGCGCACCTAATGCAGGCAAATCCAGCCTGTTGAACGCCATTGCCAAGCGAGACGTTGCCATTGTTTCACATATTGCAGGGACAACGCGCGATGTGATCGAGGTTCGTTGTGATATAGACGGGTTGCCGATCACATTTCTGGATACGGCGGGATTGCGAGAGAGTGACGACCCGGTCGAGATCGAAGGCATGACCAGGGCACGCGCTGCAGCGCGCGAGGCAGATCTCGTTATCCTGCTGCGCGCTGTAGATTCGGTTACGGAACAATATGACCAGCTTCAGGCAGAATACCTCGAAGTTACGACCAAGATTGATCTCGCGGCAACGCTAGACGGAGCATTTGGTATCTCTGCCAAGGATGGGCGTGGTATCGAGCAGTTGCTTTTGACGATCGCCGAACGAATAAAAGGGTCGCTGTCCGGTGAGCCAGTTCTTGTTTCCGAACAGCGTCAACGTATCGCGTTGGCACGGGCATATGATTCACTCAGTTCAGCACGTCAACGTATCGGAAATCACGGCGTCTCTGCGCCGGAACTTGCGGCTGAGGATGTGCGGTTGGCATGCCGGGCACTCGACAGCTTGATTGGGCGCGTCAATGTGGATGATGTTCTGGATCAGATATTCAGCCGTATGTGCATAGGCAAATGATATGAGCTGTTTCACGTGAAACACCGATGTGCGCTTCTCTCGTGAAAAATGTCCTTGGATTGGTGCAGCAATGAACGCATTTGACGTTATAGTCATCGGTGGGGGCCATGCCGGAGTAGAGGCGGCGTGTGCCTCGGCGCGTTTTGGTGCAAGAACAGCACTCGTTACCCAGAAGCGTGAAACAATTGGCGTCATGTCATGTAATCCAGCCATTGGTGGTTTGGGCAAGGGGCATCTTGTCAGAGAGATCGATGCGCTCGATGGCGTCATGGCAAAAGCTGCCGACAGGGCAGGCATCCAATTTCGCGTTCTCAACCGACGCAAAGGCCCTGCCGTGCGTGGACCACGCGCGCAAGCAGATCGCGCTTTGTATCGCTCAGCGATACAAAACATCGCTGCGGAACAAGTAGGGCTTTATGTGCTCGAAGGCGAAGCAGCCGACCTCCTGGTCACGGATACACGCATAGAAGGCATCATTCTTGCCTCAGGCGAACGATTCGCCTGCGGAACAGTTGTTCTGACGAGCGGGACGTTTCTGCGTGGCCTGATCCATCTTGGTGAGAAGCGTTGGCCTGCGGGCAGAATGGGCAACGCCCCTTCGGTGAAGCTCGCGGCGACACTTGAACGTTTTGCCCTGCCGATTGGCCGATTGAAGACCGGTACGCCGCCTCGGTTGCTCAAGGAGAGCATTGATTGGAGCGGCATCGACCTTCAACACGGCGATGATCCGATCATGCCGTTTTCTACGCTCACACAGACCATCTCTACGCCGCAAGTCGCATGCGGCATCACGCGCACGAACACTAAAACGCACGATATTATTCGCAATAACCTAGCCCGTGCACCTGTGTTCAGTGGCGCTATCGAAGGACGAGGCCCCCGTTATTGTCCCTCGATCGAGGATAAGGTGGTCAGGTTTGGTGATCGTGATGGGCACCAGATGTTCCTTGAGCCAGAAGGCCTGGATGATCCATTGGTTTATCCAAACGGCATATCCACTTCGCTGCCTGAGGATGTGCAGCAACAGGTCGTTAACAGTATCGCGGGCCTCGAAAAGGCTGTGATTGCGCAACCGGGATATGCAATCGAGTATGATTACATTGATCCGCGTGCTCTGAAGGCGACTCTGGAGTGCCGCCAGGTCCAAGGTCTATTTCTAGCTGGGCAGATCAATGGAACGACGGGCTATGAGGAGGCCGCGGCCCAAGGTTTGGTTGCTGGTATGAATGCAGCACGTGTTGCGGGCGGGCAAACTGGTGTGGTTCTCGACCGGGCCTCCTCCTATATCGGCGTCATGATTGATGATTTGACACAGAAGGGCGTCACTGAGCCCTACCGTATGTTTACTTCACGCTCCGAGTTTCGTTTGTCACTTCGCGTAGACAATGCTGATTCAAGGTTGACGCAAGAAGGGATCACATGGGGCATTGTAGGCGCTGAGCGGCAAGAGCATTTCATACAGCGCGACGCCTTCCTGCATTCGATTCGGAACCGAATGAATAGTCTTTCCTTGAGCCCCAACGAGGCGCAACGATACGGTTTTGAACTCAACAAAGATGGCGTGCGTCGGAGCGCCTTCTCCATCTTGTCCTATCCGAACATTGAGTGGGGCCATCTCGCAGCTGTGTGGCCTGAGCTTTCAGAGGTACCTGAATGGGCCGTTGACCGCATTTCATCTGATGCGACTTATTCTGTCTATCTCGACCGGCAGGCTGATGATATTGAGGTTTATCGCCGCGATGCGCATCGGGTGATTGAGATCACCGATGAGATTGATTCGCTTCCGGGTCTATCAGCAGAGCTTCGTCAAAAACTCAAAACATCAAGGCCTGAGACTATAGCGCAGGCCTCTGCCATTGAGGGGATGACGCCAGCAGCCTTGCTGCTCCTCATTTCGCGCAGCCGGGGCGTGGCTTCTCTCGGTGTCCCTTCAGAATGATTGATCGCGACTCAAGCTTGAGAGATTTCAGAGCGGACAGGGAGCGAGCCCTCACGCTCTTTCCTGTTTCACGTGAAACAGAGCAAAGGCTTGATCGGCTCGTCGACCAGGTGAGGCGGTGGCAGCCTGTCAAGAATATTGTTTCGGATCATGCGCTTGGGCAGCTCTGGATGCGTCATGTTATTGACTCCGCACAATTGACATCTTTGGTAGCGCCACCACTTCGCTGGTTGGACCTCGGTTCAGGGGGCGGGTTTCCTGCATTGGTGATCGGTGCCATCTACGCAGAGCGCGACGACTTCAGAATAGATCTGGTAGAAAGCAATGCCCGCAAATGCGCATTCTTGCGAGACACAGCGCGCGTCATGGGCATTCAAGCCTATGTGCACCAAGCTCGCATTGAGGATGTTGTTGATCGATTCGCAGGCGAGACGGATGTGGTCTCAGCACGCGCTCTGGCGCCGTTGCCGCAACTCGTTTCCTGGTGCGAGAAGCTGTTGACAAGCGGAGCCATTGCTCTGTTTCCCAAGGGGAAAGACGCGCTCAAGGAATTGACCGAAACCGCTAAATGTTGGAGATTGGATCACACGATACACAATAGCTTGACGGACCCGGCAGCTCGCATTGTTCGGATCACGCAAGTTTCGCGGCGGCCAGCCGAACAGGCGGCCCCTTCAGGCGGATAGCGATATGACGGATATGATCCAGGTGAAAGGGGCGCGGCCCCGCATTCTCTCGCTCGCAAACCAGAAGGGCGGCGTTGGCAAGACAACGACCGCCATCAATCTGGGCACGGCGCTTGCCGCCATTGGCGAGACGGTTTTGATCATTGATCTTGACCCGCAGGGCAACGCATCTACCGGTCTGGGCATCGATCGCAAAAACAGGCGGTCTTCCACATATCATGTCATGGTTGGTGAAAGTGAGTTGTCGAGCGTTGTCCAGGCAACGGCGGTGCCGAATCTGTCCATTGCGCCCTCGACCCTCGATTTGCTTGGTGTTGAGCTGGAGATTGCAGCCGCTCCTGATCGGGCCATCAAGCTGAAGCGCGCGATTGCCTCGCTGGGTAATCTTTACAGCTATGTGCTGATCGACTGCCCTCCATCGCTCAATCTGATCACAATCAACGCACTTGCTGCTTCCGATGCTGTGCTGGTGCCTCTGCAATGCGAGTTTTTTGCGCTTGAAGGCCTGAGCCAGCTGATCAAGACCGTTGAGCAGGTGCGAATGAGCCTGAACGCGCGTCTTGTCATTCAAGGCGTGGTTCTTACGATGTTCGATCCGCGCAATAATCTGTCGAACCAGGTTGTGGCGGATGTGCGTAGTTTCATGGGCGACAAAGTCTATCAAACGGTCATCCCGCGCAATGTGCGCGTCTCTGAGGCCCCCTCCTATGGCAAGCCTGTGCTGCTGTATGATTTGAAGTGCCCTGGCTCGCAGGCTTACTTGCGCCTGGCCTCGGAAGTGATTCAGCGCGAACGTGCGCTCGCCGCCGCCTGATGTGAGGAGTTGAGTGATGGTTGAAGAGGCATCGCGCCCGCGCCTGGGCCGGGGATTGGCGGCTCTTATCGGTGAAGCTGGCGATGAGGCGGGCTCGATAGATCGGGCGCGCGGCCAGAAGCGCGTACCAATCGAGTTCCTGCGCCCTAGCGCCCGTAACCCCCGCCGGCAATTCAATGAGGAGGAGCTGGAAGAGCTGGCAGCCTCCATCCGTGAGCGCGGAGTTCTGCAGCCGATTATCGTCCGTGGCTTGCCAGGTCTGATCGATGTCTACGAGATTATTGCCGGCGAGCGGCGCTGGCGCGCCTCCCAGCGCGCTGGCCTGCATGACGTGCCGGTCATTCAGGTCGAGGCCAGTGACCGGGAGGCGATGGAAATCGCCATTATCGAGAATGTACAGCGCGCAGATCTGAACGCCATGGAGGAAGCCGCGGGTTACGAGCAGCTGATGGCCGAACATGGTTACAATCAAAGCGATCTGTCACGCGTGATCGGCAAGAGCCGTCCGCATGTGGCCAATACGCTTCGGTTGTTGAAATTGCCAGACTCGGTGCGTGCCCATGTGACGGCTGGAGATTTAAGCGCCGGTCATGCGCGGGCCCTGCTGGCCTTGCCTGATCCCGCAGCGGCCGCCAAGCGCGTGATTGCTGATGGCCTGAGTGTGCGTGAGGTTGAGCGGATGGCTCAGCCTTCCGCACCCGAAACAAAATCAGCAAAGTCAGACAAGGCCACCAAAGATCCTGATACACGCGCGCTCGAAGCGGCTTTGGAAGATGTTCTGGGGCTCAAGGTCAACATTGAGCACAAGACAAATGGCGGTGGCATCTTGAAGATTACCTACAAGACCCTTGATCAGCTCGACAGTGTGTGCCGCCGTCTAAAGCATTGATATAAAATATTAATTTCTTCTCGCCCGCGCCATTCGTGCAGTGGCAATCAAGGCGCGCTGGACAATATCCTCGCCAATCTCGCCGCGTCGCCTTGCCTCAATGACGGCGGACATGAGATTGCGCTGGCTTAGCACCAGCTGAGCGGCGCTCCATTGTGCCAGTGCTGTCTCGGCGGCTTTCTTGCGCGGAAAAGGCATGCGCCAACGGTCGAGCACCACCTGGCGGGATTGCCCGGCCTCGATGGCCATTCTGGCCGAAAGCAGCTGCGTGGCGTGGCGACAAAGGGCACCTGCGACCACGCCGGCATCCTCGCCTTCTGCCATCAGGCGGCGCCAGGCATGGTCAGCCATATCGACGTCACCGGCGAAAACTGCATCTGCAAGCGTGTCGGCTTCACGCAAGGATGTGTCACCGACGCAATTGGCAACATCTGGCAATTCTATCCGCCGCGCTTCACCCATATAGGCGATGAGCTTGTCGATTTCCTGGCGCGACACCAGGCGGTCGCTGCCGAGGGACGCGAGCAGCAACTCGCGGGCATCGCGCTCAATGGTCAGGCCTGCATGGCGCAAAGCGCTGTCGACGGCCTCGGCGAGGCTGCGGGCATCATCGGCATAGCATGGCACCGCAACGGCAACTTTCGATGATGTGCACAGAGCCAGCAAAGGGTTGCGCTTGGTGAGATCGCCCCCTTCAATGATGATCAGGGCCCCTTCAGGAGGCTGCTTGGCGAGCGGTTCAACGGCGCTGGTGATTTGTT
>JBOFIL010000544.1:0-3160 GCA_051650165.1 Allobosea sp. | reverse complement strand
CAATCACCTTCCACACATCCACGGCGAGATCAGGCCCGCCGAGGCGTTTGATGGCGCGGATGCCGGTGGGCGAGGTGACGTTGATTTCGGTGAGGTTGCCATCGATCACGTCGATGCCAACGAACAACAGGCCGCGCTCTTTGAGGAATGGCCCGATGCGGGTGCAGATTTCCTGCTCGCGCGCCGAGAGATCGGTGGGTTTCGCCGCCCCGCCGCGCACGAGATTGGAGCGGATGTCGTTTTCAGCCGGCACGCGGTTGATCGCGCCCGCCGCCTGCCCATCAATCAGAATGATGCGCTTGTCGCCGTGTTTGACCTCGGGCAGGAAGCGCTGCACCACCCAGGGCTCGCGGAACAGCGTGGCGAAAAGGTCGTAGAGCGAGCCGAAATTCGGGTCGATCGCCGCCACCTTGAACACGGCGGCTCCGCCATTTCCATACAGCGGCTTCATCACCACGTCGCCGTGAAGCTTGCGGAAAGCCTCGATCTCCTCGCGGTCGCGCGTGATCAGCGTCGCGGGCATCAGGTCAGGAAACTCGGTGACGAAGATCTTTTCGGGCGCATTGCGCACATGCTTGGGGTCATTCACCACCAGTGTCTTGGGGTGGATGCGCTCCAGCAGGTGCGTGGTGGTGACATAGGCCATGTCAAAGGGCGGGTCCTGCCGCAGCAAGACCACATCCATGCTTGAGAGATCGACGCGCTGCTCGGCTCCAAGCGTGACATGATCGCCCTCGACATCGCGCACTTGGCATGGCTTCACCCGCGCCACCACTTGGCCGTCGCTGAGCGAGAGCTTGTCCGGCGTGTAGGTGAAGAGCACGTGCCCGCGCGCTTGCGCCCCCAACATCAGCGCGAAGGTGGAGTCGCCCGCGATCTTGATGCGCGTGATGTCATCCATCTGCACGGCGACGCGGAGTGTTTTGGCGGGCATGGGAGGCTCCTGTTCGGGCGCTTTATCGGATGGAGACGGGCCGGCTGGCAAGGGCAAGACACTCATTCTGTCATCCCGGGCGGAGCGAAGCGCAGACCCGGGATCCAGCTTAACTTGACATTCAGGAAGCTGGATCCCGGCTCGCGTCCCGAAGCCGGGGCTTGTCCGGGATGACAGGCCGATACACCCTACACCTCGAACGCCCCCTCCACATGCGTGGGCTTCTTCCAGCCCGTAACCGCGACAATATCGCCGCGAAGGCTGAGCGCGTGCGCCCAGGGGTTGCGGGTGAGCCAGTATCGCGCTGCCTTGCCGATCAGGCGCGTCTTGGCGGGCGTAACCGACCAAAGCGCGGTGGCGGCATCATTGCGGGCCTTCACCTCAACAAAGATGATGAGGCCGCGCCGGCGCATGATCAGATCAATCTCGCCGCCCTTGCCGCCGACATTGCGCGCCACCGGGCGATAACCCTTGAGCATGAGGAAGCCCATCGCCAGCCATTCAGCGCGCGCGCCATGGGCAAGGGCTGTGCGGCGGCGCTCAGAATCCGTCATGGCAGATAAGTCATGGCTGGCGCGTCAGCTCCAGCGCGCGGGCATAGACCTTGCGGCGCGGTTGGCCGGTTGAGGCTGTCACCTGCGCCACGGCCTCTTTCAGCGACATGGTTCCGATCAGCGCGCGAAGCTGGTCATCGATCACATCGCCGCTTGCTGCTTCCTGCGCCTCGCCCGCCGGGCCGATCAGCAGCACGATCTCGCCCCGCGGCGGGCCGGCCTGGCTGTAATGCGTGGCGAGATCGGGCAAGGGCCCGCGCCGCACCTCCTCATGCAGCTTGGTGAGTTCACGCGCCACCGCTGCATCGCGCGTACCCAGCACGGCTGCGGCATCGGCAAGTGTTTCCGTTACCCGGCGCGGGGATTCGAAAAATACCAGCGAACCGGGCACGCTTGCGAGTTCTGTCAGCCTCGCGCGCCTGGCGGCAGTCTTTGGCGGCAGGAAGCCCTCGAAGAAAAAACGGTCACTCGGCAGGCCGGCGAGCACCAGTCCAGCCAGCACAGCGGAAGGGCCGGGCACACCCGTGACTGTGATGCCTGCCTCAATCGCTGCGCGCGCCAGCTTGTAGCCAGGGTCCGAGACCAGCGGCGTGCCGGCATCCGAAATCAGCGCCAGACGCGCGCCCTTTTGCAGCCGCGCGATCAGCCTGGGGCGCATTTCGGCGGCATTGTGCTCGTGATAGGCGGTCAAGGGTGTCGAGATGCCATAATGCGCGAGCAAAGTCTTGCTGACGCGGGTATCTTCGGCAATCACAGCATCGGCAGCAGCCAAGGTCGCCAGCGCGCGCAAGCTGATGTCGCGCAAATTGCCGATCGGCGTCGCCACAATGTGCAGCCCCGGTGCCAGCGCCTCGGCCTCGGCGGCAAGGCCGAACACCGTGTAGCGCGCCGAAGGCGGAGCGATGGTGGCAGGGTTATGGGCAGGATCATGCGTCGTCATGCTGCATCGATGCCATGGCCGCACGGCGAGCGCCAGAGTCAGATGGTGTCAGCTGCGGTTCGCCACGCAAGCACAGCAAAGAATATCACGCAAATGAGCGGTTCATCTTTCATTAACCCTATTTCTCTGGCAGCAAGGCTTAACTCATGTGTGGATGATGTCGCAGCCTCGCGTTTCGTCTATACTGGGGTTGGGACAATGCCTGTGGAGACTGGCTGTGGCGGGTGAGTTTGAGGCCGGCGCGACGCGCCGGGGCCTTTTGGCAGGTTCTGCATCGGTGTCAGTGCTGGCGCTCGCCGGCTGCGGCAGCGGCCTGACCGGCATTCCAGGTCTTGATGGCGGTGGTGGCGGCGCTGCCCCTCCGAGCGCCGGCGCAGGGAGCGCGGTTTCCGGCCCGACGATTGGCGCGGGGCGTGTGCGTGTCGGGCTGATCCTGCCCTTGTCCGCTCAAGGCCAGGGCGGCGTGGTTGGCAACGCCATGCGCAATGCCGCCGAGCTTGCGCTCTCGGAGTTTCAGGGCGCTGACCTCACCTTGCTGGTGAAGGACGACATGGGCACGGCCGATGGCGGGCGCGCAGCAGCAGATGCTGCGATCCGCGAGGGTGCGGAAATGCTGATCGGCCCCTTGTTTGCGCCATCCGTGCAGGCCGCAGGCCAGGTGGCGCGCGCCGCCAACCGCCCGGTGATCGGCTTTTCGACTGACGCCACTGTGGCGGCGCGCGGGGTCTATCT
>JBOFIL010000543.1:0-1417 GCA_051650165.1 Allobosea sp. | reverse complement strand
GTGTCACTGGCAAGAAACGCAATGCGGGTGAAACGTGGCAAGGCAGGGTTCCGGGCGACGGGGGAAGGAGCATCGGTTTCCGGCGAGCCCGGATTTGCTCAGTCTTGCCGTGAAATGCGCCAAAAGAAAAGGCGCGCCGCTTGGGCGCGCCTCGCATGATAGCGGCCTATGCCTCAGATCGCGGGAGACCACATCACGGGCACATAATCAAAGCCATTGCCGGCCCTGGCGACAAACCCGGTGGCGGGGAAGGGCGCATGGTAGAAGGCAAGCTGCATCTTGTCGGCGGCAGCCATGTCCAGCACCTTGCGGCGTGTGGCGCGGGCGGCATCGGCATCCATGTCGAACACGGCCGCCCAATCCGGGTTCTTCACGAACAGGGCCGGATGGTTGGTCAGGTCGGCCACGAACAGCATCGAGGCGGTGCCGGACGAGATGCGATAGGCCGTGTGGCCGGGCGTGTGGCCATGGGCCGCGACGGCGGTGATGCCGGGCGCAGGGCTCGCGCCATCGGCGATCTGCTTCACGTCTTTCGCAATGGGGCCAAACACGCGGCGCACATTGGCGAAGGCGCCCTTCATGGCGTCCGGCGCGCTCGCCATCTTCGCATCATCCATCCAGAAGGCCCATTCGGCGGCTGGCACAACGATCTCGGCATTGGGGAAGTTTAGCGTGCCGTCTTTCAGGCGCAGGCCATTGATATGATCGCCGTGGAAATGGCTGAAGATGACCGTATTGACGGCCTTGGGGTCAAAACCGGCGGCGATGAAATTCGCCATCCAGCGGCCTGATGTCGGCGCGCCTGAATCGCCATTGCCGGTATCGAGCAGGATCAGCCTGCCGCCAGACTGTACAACCAGCGTGGTGAAGGGGATCGGCAACGCGTTGGCGGGCAGGAAGGTGGCAGCCATCGCGGCCTGCACGGCGGGCAGCTCGGCATTGCGCACGAAGCCCTCCAGCGGGCGCATCGCGAAGCCATCATTGATGGCGGTGAGGGTGATGTCGCCCATCTTGTAGCGATAGAAGCCGGGGGCCTGCGCGGCGGCGGCCTGCGCCATGGCCTGCGAGATGGGCGACAGGCCTGAGAGATCAAGCCCGGAGGCGATGGCAGCCCCGGCGGCGGCTGTGCCGGCCACAAGCGTGCGGCGGGTGAGATCGAGTGACTTCGTATCGCGTGTCATGGTGCGTCCTCACTGGTGGGGCTTTTATTGGTTTGGTTTTGATTGCGCTCAATAGACAAGCTAGGCCGCGCGCATGCAAGGTCAATGAGGGATCTGCTTGTCATTCGTCGGGAGGCATTCGTCGGGAGGGCGGCGCGGTCTCTTGCGCCCCGCTTGGGGCCCAGCCTAGGGTGATGTGGACGAACCCGCTGATCGCCTAATGGGCTTGTCTACAATCTCGCCAGACCGCGTGCGTT
>JBOFIL010000542.1:0-6621 GCA_051650165.1 Allobosea sp. | reverse complement strand
AATGGCCGCGGCATCCCTGTCGAGCCGCATCCGAAATTCCCGGATAAATCGACGCTCGAAGTCATTCTCTGCACACTGCACGCAGGCGGCAAGTTCGACTCGAAAGTCTATGAAACCTCCGGCGGCCTGCATGGCGTCGGTGTTTCCGTCGTCAATGCTCTCTCCGAGCATCTCGAGGTCGAGGTGGCGCGCGGGCAGATGCTCTATCGTCAGAGCTTCGCGCGCGGGCTGCCGCTGGGGCCTGTCGAGACCGTGGGCCGCGTCTCCAACCGGCGTGGTACGAAGGTGCGTTTCAAGCCGGACGCAACCATCTTCAAGGAAGGTGCGCATTTCAGCCCGGCGCGGCTGTATCGTATGGCGCGCTCCAAGGCCTATCTGTTCGGCGGCGTCGAAATCCGCTGGCGCTGCGCGCCTGCCCTCCTCAAGGGCGATACGGATATTCAGGCTGAAGCCGTGTTCCGCTTTCCCGGCGGTTTGCGCGATTATCTGTCGCGCGAGGTCGAGGGCAAGGATCTGGTCGTCGACAATCTCTTTTCAGGCCGAATTGATAAGGGCGCGAACGGCTCCGGCGGGCATGGCTCGCTTGAATGGGCGATTGCCTGGCTCGCAACCGGCGAGGATGGCTTTTCCAATTCCTATTGCAACACCATCCCCACGGCAGAAGGCGGCACGCATGAGCAGGGCCTGCGCATCGCGCTGCTGCGCGGGCTTCGCGACCATGCGGAGCGCATCGGGCAGTCGAAGCGCATGGCGAATGTTACCTCCGATGATGTGATGGCAACATGCGCGGCGATGCTGTCGGTCTTCATTCGCGAGCCGGAGTTCCAAGGTCAGACCAAGGAAAAGCTCGCGACACTGGAAGCCTCGCGCATTGTCGAGAATGCCGTGCGTGATGCCTTTGACCATTGGCTGGCTGCCGCACCGCAGCAGGCCGTGAAGCTGATCGACTGGTCGGTGGACCGCGCGGACGAGCGCCTGCGCCGCCGGCAGGAAAAGGAAGTCGCACGCAAGACGGCCACGCGGAAACTTCGCTTGCCAGGCAAGCTTGCTGATTGCTCCAATGCCGGCGCGCTGGGCTCGGAGCTGTTCATTGTCGAAGGCGATTCGGCAGGTGGCTCGGCCAAACAGGCGCGAGACCGCGCCTCTCAGGCCGTGCTGCCTCTTCGCGGCAAGATTCTCAATGTCGCCAATGCCACCCGAGACAAGCTTGCCGCCAACCAGCAATTGCAGGATCTGCAACAGGCGCTGGGTTGCGGCACCGGCACAGCATACCGCGATGAGGATTTGCGTTATGACCGCATCGTCATCATGACAGACGCGGATGTCGATGGCGCACACATCGCCTCGCTGCTGGTGACCTATTTTTACCGGCAGATGCCGCGCCTGATCGATCGCGGCCATCTTTATCTGGCCATGCCACCGCTCTATCGCCTCAGCCATGGCGCAATGAGCGCCTATGCGCGCGATGATGCCCACAAGGATGAGCTATTGGCCACCACCTTCAAGGGCAAGAAACCCGAGATCGGTCGCTTTAAAGGTCTGGGCGAGATGAACCCCTCGCAATTGAAGGAAACCACCATGGATCGCTCGAAGCGGACCATGTTCCGCATCGTGGTCGAGCCAGATGCCCGCCACGACACGGCTGACACCGTGGAGCGCCTGATGGGCAACAAGCCGGAGGCGCGCTTCGCCTTCATCCAGGAACGCGCGGCTTTTGCTGTCAATCTGATTGATGTTTGAGCAAAATAATCTAACGCAACAAGATACAATCATATACAATTTATCGACATTATACCAATTAAAAACCCCATATATTTGATCAAATTTATCTCCAGCGAAACTGATTTTTGACACAGCATCGGTTTCACGTTAAAAGTGTCACAAGATTGAGACACATTTTCAGCCGTAGGCTTTGCGACATATCTCTCCCCATAACGACCAGAGAGCGAGTCCATGGGCACCCCGCCTGTATCCGCCATTGATCGCGCTGCCGGAAGCGTTGATGTTTCATCGCGCGATTTTGTCGGAGCGGTCAGCACGGCCTTGAATTCAAACACCGCGAGCACTGGCCCGCAGCCTAATGCCGTTGTCGTGGTCGCAGCCACCTCATCCAATACGAGTGCGGCCGGCACTGGCTCTGCCACTGTCAACCTCAACATGGTGCAGATAGGCCCTGATGCGACTTCGAATGTTGTGTCGCGGACTGCCGTGGCAGACAGCAATTCAACCAATGCATCTGACACCAGCGGCGGCAGCACGACAGCGGTTGTTGTCACAACTGACACAACCGGCCAGCAAAGCCAGGCGACTGTGGTCACGGTCACAGGCAATGAAACCGGCACAGGCTCGACCATCGCGATTGATGTGCCCGCAACGGATGGCACGGTCACAACCGTGACCATCGACAGCGACATGCTTGATAATGTCGATCTGCCGCCCGATGCGCGGATCGCATTTGGCGTTGTCTCGAATGACCCAAATACGGGCCAGCCCAAGACGCTCATTCTTGTCGTGCCGGCTGGAACAGACGAGAACGGTGCCTCCACCTTCAACATCGCGACCATTCAGCTCTCGGATACGCTCGATCCTGCCACAGCCTTCCGCAATTATGGCTTTTCCGGCTCGTCCTCGGGCAGCCTGACCAGCACTTATGGCGGTGCCGTGGCCATTGATGTCGATGGCCAGCAGCAGATTGTCTGGCTCAATGCCGGAAAGAATATCCCGCCGAGCTTCACGGGCGAAATCGAGGCAGATTTCGGCACGATTGACCAATCGAACAGCGGCGCGGCCGGGACGGTTGCAAGCCTGGTCGGCAAGGTCACGCTTGTGTTCGAGGATGGAGAGCTTGTTGCCCAGCGCGATGCAGACGGTAATGAAATTGCCGATTTCGACACCTGGATACGCGATGAAATAGCCGAATTGCCGGAACTGCCTGAGGTCGATGCCGCGCTCTCGGCTACATGGCAGACATCGATTGTGAGCCAAGGCACTTCCTTCGTCATCAGCAATGCCAATAACAGCAGCATCTATTCGCGCAATGTTGGCGAGAGCGAGCAGGATAACCGCGTGATCAGGCTGGCTTTGGCCTCACAGGAAGCACAGCCGCGCAGCAACACAGGCCCGGCGGTCGATACCATCCCGCCATTTTAAGCGGGCGAGTACAGCAATCGGTTCTCGCATCACTGTCATGCCCGGCTTACTCAGCCGGGCATTTTCATTTGTGAAATCGTGCTTGACGCTTTTTCAGCTCATACAAGCCGCCTGTGTTTGGCGCTGCCAGATCAAGCGTGGATCGATCAGGCGTTCAGCGCCTTGCCATAGGCATCCAGGACGCTTTCCTTCATCATTTCTGACAGCGTCGGATGTGGGAATACCGTGTGCATCAGGTCTTCCTCGGTCGTTTCCAGCCCCATGGCAACGACGAATCCCTGTATCAACTCGGTCACCTCCGCGCCAACCATATGAGCGCCAAGCAGCTTGCCGCTCTTGGCGTCGAAGATAGTCTTTATCAGCCCATAATCCTCACCGAGCGCAATCGCCTTGCCGTTCGCTGCGAAGGAGAAGCGGCCCACTTTCAGCTCATGGCCGGCTTCCTTTGCTTTCGCCTCGGTGAGGCCAACGCTGGCGATCTGCGGGTGGCAATAAGTGCAACCAGGGATCTGACCCTTGTCCATGGGGTGCACGTGCAGGCCCTTGATGTGCTCGATGCAGATCACGCCCTCATGCTCCGCCTTGTGTGCCAGCATGGGCGGGCCCGCGACATCGCCAATGGCATAAATGCCGGGCACATTGGTGCGGCCATAGCCATCAATAACCACGCAGCCGCGGTCTGTCTTGACGCCAAGCGCCTCCAGCCCGAGGTTCTCGATATTGCCGACCACACCAACAGCTGAAATCAGCCTGTCTGCCGTGATGGTCTCGGTCTTGTCGGCAATCTCGATCGTGGCTGTGATGTTGTTTGCGCCCTTGGTGACCTTGGTGACCTTTGCCCCTGTCAGCAGTTTCATGCCCTGCTTCTCGAACGCCTTGCGTGCGAGCGCAGCGATTTCAGCATCCTCAACTGGCAGGATTTGCGGCATCACCTCGACAACCGTTACCTCGCAGCCCATGGCGCGGTAGAAACTGGCGAACTCGATGCCGATAGCTCCAGAGCCCATCACGAGCAGGGATTTTGGCAGATCCTGCGGCACCATGGCCTCGAAATAGGTCCAGATCAGCTTGCCATCCGGCTCAATGCCGGGCAGCGCGCGCGGGCGGGCGCCTGTGGCAATGATGATGTGTTTGGCCGAATAAGTCCCCTCGCCCAGCACGCCCTTGGGGGTTGGGTGTGCGGGCTGTACTGCCGGTTTCGTGGTTTTGCCGACCACAACCTCGCCAGGTTTGGTGACCTTTGCCTCGCCCCAGATCACATCGATCTTGTTCTTCTTCATCAGGAAGCCGACGCCGCCATTGAGCCTTGCAGAGACGCCGCGCGAACGCGCCACAACAGCCTTCACATCCGGCTTGATCGTGCCTTCCAGCACCAGCCCGTAATCCTTGGCATGCTGGCCAAAATGCAGAATTTCAGCCGAGCGCAGCAGGGCTTTTGTCGGGATGCAACCCCAGTTCAGGCAGATGCCGCCCAGATGCTCGCGCTCGACGATCGCTGTCTTGAGCCCGAGCTGCGCGGCGCGAATGGCGGTGACATAGCCGCCGGGGCCGGAGCCGATGATGATGACGTCATAGCTATTCGACATGGGGGAGCCTCGTCAGGATGAAGGGGGCGACGGCGCAGGAGGGACTGGTTCTGCCTCTTGCGGCGCATCGAGTTTCAGGAGCAGCCAACGGCTCTCCGGTGAGTGATGGTTGTGTTCAAGCACGGTGTGGCTGCCGACCTCGGCAAGGCCGCGCTTGTAATAATGCGCCAGAAGCAGCGTGTTGCTCTCATGAACAATGGCCACTGCGTGCTTCAGGCCTGAGCGAAAACCGGCGCCAATCGCCGCATCAAGCATGCGTGTTGCAAGGCGGTGGCCGCGATATTGCGGGAAAACCGCCATATCACGCAGAAACACGCATTCGGGCACCTGGTTGCGCAAGACCGCAAAGGGGCGCGCATGGTCAGGCAGTCCAGATACATCCATCATGGGCGAAGGTCGCAGGTGGAAGAAGAACAGCATCCCCGCCACCGCGCCATCCACCTCGGCCACAACAGCTTTGCCAATGTGGATTTCGCTTCTGGGGTCCAGCATATGCCGGGTGCAAACATGCTTCCATGTTTCGCCTTCGCCAGCTTCCTTGCCCCAGATCACGGCGATGTCGCCATGATTGGCCATATCGAACAGGTCAGCGAGGGCATCGACATCCCCCTCCTGACCACCGCGCAAGAGCAATTGCGGCGTGCCTGACATGGCAATTACACCAGCATCCCCATCGGCTTCTCGATGTAGTTCCTGAAGGCCGACAGAAGTTCGGCCCCCAGCGCGCCATCGACCGCGCGGTGGTCAGTCGAGAGCGTCACGCTCATCACGGTCGCGATGGCGAGCGCACCATTCTTGACCACTGGCCGTTGCTCACCAGCGCCTACCGCCAGAATGGTGGCGTGCGGTGGATTCACGATGGCGCAGAAGTCTTTCACGCCAAACATGCCAAGGTTAGAGACAGCCGTGGTGCCGCCCTGATATTCGGAAGGCTGGAGCTTGCGCGCCTTGGCGCGCGCCGCCAGATCCTTCATTTCATTGGAGATCTGGCTCAGGGTCTTGTGGCAGGCATCGCGGATCACAGGCGTGATCAGCCCGCCGGGGATCGACACCGCCACACCAACATCAGCGTGTTTGTGCTTCAGCATGGAGCTGTCGGTCCAGGTGACATTGGCATCCGGCACGGCGCGCAGCGCCATGGCAATCGCCTTGATCACCATATCATTGACCGAGAGCTTATAGCCCGGCTTGCCATCCTTTTCAGGCGCGGCGGCATTCAGCTCAGTGCGTAGTTTCAGCAGCGCATCCAGCTCGCAATCCACCGTTAGGTAGAAATGCGGGATAGTGAGCTTTGATTCCATCAGGCGGCGCGCAATGGTCTTGCGCATGCCGTCATGCGGAACTTCCTCAAAGGAGCCCGGCTCGAACAGCTTCTTCACCACCTCATCCGACATGCCGGTGGGCAGAGAAGCAGGGCCAGCGGCCTTGGTTTCCGGTGCGCGGGCAGGAGCACCGACATGAGCCGCAACAGGAGCTGCTTTCGCCCCGCCGCCGGCAATCGCCGCATTCACATCCTTCTCGACAATGCGGCCATGTGGGCCGGTTCCTGCGATCTTGGAAAGATCGAGGCCAGCATCCTTGGCGAGGCGCTTGGCAAGCGGCGAAGCGAAGAGCTTCTGCCCCCCCCCACCCGGCGCGGGCTTTGCCGCGCCACCCTCTCCCGCAAGGGGAGAGGGGAGAGACGGAGCCGCCGCTGCCTTTCCTTCTTCCCCAGCGGGAGAAGGTGCCTGCGCAGCAGCTGCCGGCGTAGCGCTTGCACCGCCGCCTGAGGCCGCCGCCTTCACATCCTCGCCCTCGCTGGCAATGATGGCGATCAGCTCATTCACGGCCACATCCGCCGTGCCAGCAGGCACCACGATTTTTGCAAGAATGCCTTCATCGACAG
>JBOFIL010000541.1:0-2149 GCA_051650165.1 Allobosea sp. | reverse complement strand
TGATGGCTTCGAGGTGCCAGGCGGCAATCTGCTCGGCGACATCGAGGGGCATGGCTTCAAGCACTTGATGCAGACGTTCGAAGCCGCGCGCATCCAGACTGCGGCACGCGCTGTGGGGGTGGCCTGTGCTGCGCTTGATCTGGGCTTGCGCTATGCGCAGGAGCGTGTGCAATTCGGCAAGGCGCTGATCAACTTCCCGCGCGTGGCAGACAAGCTGGCACTGATGGCTGCCGAGATCGTCATCGCGCGCCAGCTGACCTATTTCGCCGCACGCGAGAAAGATGCCGAGCGCCGCTGTGATCTGGAGGCCGGCATGGCCAAGCTGTTAGCTGCGCGCATCGCCTGGTCAAGCGCCGACAATGCGCTCCAGATTCATGGCGGCAATGGCTTTGCGCTCGAATATGAAATCAGCCGTGTGCTGTGCGATGCGCGCATTCTCTCGATCTTCGAGGGCGCGGCGGAGATTCAGGCGCAGGTGATCGCAAGGCGATTGCTGGAGGGGTAAGCTGCGCCCAGTTGCCTCCCGCATGCTCGCAGCGTATCGCGGGCGTGCATACCGGAAGCAGATCCATGACCAGCCCATCACAACCCTCGCCCGCGCCTTTGACGCTTGCCGAAATCCGGCAGTCGATCGATCGCATCGATGCGTCCATGCATGAGCTGCTGATCGAGCGCAGCGCCGTGATCGAGCGATTGATTTCGGTGAAGAAGACGCAGGCCTCTGGCTCTGCTTTCCGGCCCGGGCGCGAGGCCGAGATGATGCGGCGTATCGCGGAGCGCCATCGCGGGCTTCTGCCGCTCGATACGGTCGAGGGCATCTGGCGCATCATCATCGCGACTTTCACATATGTGCAGGCGAATTATGCCGTACATGCTGACATCTCCGGCGGGGATGCGCCGATGCGGGATTCTGCAAGGTTTCATTTTGGCTTCTCGGTGCCCTATCTGCCGCATCCATCTGCCGTGGAGGTCATGGCGGCTGTGGCAGCAAGCGCCGGCGATCTGGGGGTGTTCCGCATCAATCAGGGCGCGAGCGCCGGGGCCTGGTGGGCAGCTTTGACACCGCAGGATGCGCCCAAGATCATCGCGCGCTTGCCCTTTGTCGAGCGGCCAGACCATCCTGCCGGCACACCGGTTTATGTCATTGCAAAGCCTCTCGCAGAAGCTGCCGTTCGCGATGTGGTGCTGTATTCTGCCCGTGTCGAGCGATGGCGCGAGGCCTTGCGCAAGCCGCTGGCTGAGCGCCTTGCCGAGGTCAGCGCCAGCGCGGCGGCTGACAATGGGCTGAGCCTGCTGATTGCGGCTTCTGGCGAGACGCCGCCAACGGCATTGCGCGATGTGCTTGCCCCCGCTGGTCTCATCGAGCTTTCCGAAGTGGGCAGCCATGCCGCGCGATTTTCGGTTGCTGGCTGAGGCCTTTGCGCGCGGCGTGATGGTTTGTTCTTGACGGCGCGAGGCTGGCGGGGTTTCTCGCGGCTCTCAGTCCCGGCTTCAAATGGGTTACTTGCGCCAATGTCCACAACGCCTGCCTTTGCCCAAGATACCCAGCGCCCATTACCGCGCCCGATGCCGCGCCCTGGCGTGATGGCCATCGAGGCCTATGTGCCCGGCAAGAGCGCAGCCCCCGCAGGCGTGAAGCTGCACAAGCTCTCTTCCAATGAAACTCCGCTGGGTCCGAGCCCATTGGCGATCGAGGCGTATCGCGCTGCCGCTGGCACCTTGGCGCTTTATCCCGATGGCTCGTCCACGAAGCTGCGCGATGCGATTGCGGCCAAGTATGGCCTGGACCCGGCGCGGCTGATGTGCGGCTCCGGTTCGGATGAGCTGCTCTCGCTCATCACCTCGGCCTATGTCGGGCCCGGCGATGAAGGCGTGTTCACCGAGCATGGCTTCCTTGTCTACAAGATCGCGATCCTCGCATCTGGCGGTACGCCGGTCGTTGTCAAGGAGAAGGCCTTAACGGCGAATGTGGACGCGATCCTTGCCGCGGTAACGCCCCGGACAAAGATTGTTTTTCTCGCCAACCCCAACAATCCGACCGGCACGTATCTCCCGTTTGATGAGGTGAAGCGGCTGCATGCTGGCTTGCCGCAGAACGTGCTGCTGGTGCTCGATGCAGCCTATGCCGAATATGTCCGGCGCAATGATT
>JBOFIL010000540.1:0-1836 GCA_051650165.1 Allobosea sp. | reverse complement strand
CATGCTGGGCCTTGCCGACCGCGCCCGCATTGTCGATTTGTTCGAGATGGTCGCGAAAGGCGAGCTCGCGCGGGCGCTTGATGAGCTGCGCGGACAATATGATGAGGGTGCGGACCCCTTCACGGTCATGTCCGAGCTTGGCGGCTTCATCCATATCATCACCCGGTTGAAGGTGACGCCATCGGCTGCGAAAGATGCGAGCCTGACCGATGTGGAGCGCGAGCGCGGTCTTGCCTTTGCCAATGGGCTCTCGATCCGCCTGCTTTCCATGTTGTGGCAGGTTCTGCTCAAGGGTCTCAGTGAGATAAAGGACAGTGCCCGCCCGCTGGCCGCCGCCGAGATGTTGCTTGTGCGGCTCTGCCATGCAGCTGAATTGCCAACGCCGGATGAGGCGTTGAAAGCATTGCGCGATAGCGGCGGCGGGGGTGGCGGCGAGGCAGCTTCAGTGCAGCCAGCAAGCGCCGGCCCATCCGGCGGCCCATCGGCCCGCATGGTTTCAGGCGGGGGAGGGGCATCTCCCGCGCGCAGTTACGAGCCGGCGCGGATGCCTGCAGCGCCTCCGCAAGCAGCCGCACCGCGAGCTTTGTCCAGCCTTGCATCCTTTGCCGATCTGGTGGTGATGGCCGGCGAGAAGCGCGATCTGATGTTCAAGAAGCAGCTTGAATCAGATGTGAGGCCGGTCCGTTTCGAGGAGGGGCGCATCGAGATCGCGCTGGAGCCAAACGCCTCCCGCCAGCTTGTGAACCAGCTTTCCCAGAAATTGCAGGATTGGACAGGCAGGCCCTGGATGGTGGTGATCGCCGCGCGCGAGACGGCCAGTGATGCCGCTGCGCCTACCATGCGCGAGATCAAATCTGCCGAGAAGGCCGAAGAGCGGCGCAAGGCAGCTGCGCATCCGGTGGTGCAGGCGGCACTGGCACAGTTTCCCGGTGCCAGCTTCGAGATTGTTGGGCGCGGGCAGGGCGCAGCTGTTCCAGAGGTTTCTGCTTCGGCCCAAGGGAATCAGGGCTCCGAGGATGAATCCCGTGGTGAACGGGTGATCAATTTTGACGAGCCACCTCTCAGCGCCGATGATTTGCCCTGGCAGAATGATGAGGAGAATTGGTCTCCCGATCCGGGGCTTGATCCGGATGATTGAGCGCTGAACAGCTGAAAAGGAGAACCCGCCATGCGTGACATGATGGGAATGATGAAGCAGGCGCAGGCGCTGCAGGCAAAGATCGCAGCGGCGCAAGCCTCACTTGAGACGGTTATCGTGGAAGGCGCGGCCGGCGGCGGCATGGTCGCCATCTCGATGAGCGGCAAGGGCGATCTCAAATCCATCCGCATCGATCCCTCCTTGATGCAGGAGGGCGAGGCCGAGATCGTGGAAGATCTGATCATGGCCGCTTTCAATGATGCCAGGGCCAAAATGGAGCGCGCCGTACAGACTCACATGCAGGAAGCCACCAAGGGCATCCCGCTGCCGCCGGGCATGAAGCTGTTCTGATGCGGCGAGCCGCATTGATGATGCCACATGCTTTGGTGGGGCGATTTCGGAGATCACGCGCATGAGCCGCGCGGTGATTGGCCCTGAGATCGAGCGGCTGATCCAGCTGCTCGCCCGGCTTCCGGGCTTGGGCCCTCGTTCGGCACGGCGTGCGGCGCTGCATCTGGTGAAAAAGCGCGAGCAACTACTCTCTCCGCTGGCCGAGGCCATGTCTGTGGCGCGCGATCGCATCACCATTTGCACGGAGTGCGGCAATATCGACACGAGCGACCCTTGTGCCCTGTGCCGGGATCCGCGCCGCGATGAGTCGATTCTTATCGTGGTCGCGGATGTGGGGGATCTTTGGG
>JBOFIL010000539.1:0-11253 GCA_051650165.1 Allobosea sp. | reverse complement strand
AGAGCCGCGAGAGGCGCTGTGCGGCATAGCGGTTGCATGAGCCGCGCTGTGCCAGCCTGTCAGCAAGAAGGCGTATTGCCACGCCATGACGCCCCGATCTGGCAGCCGATTCGATCAGCATCTGTTCAAACACGTCGCGTTGCGCATCCGAGCCGCCGATGCGCTGGATGCGGACACGCAGCGGCATCAGCCGGTCCACCACTGCGCCGTAGCGCCGATCATGAAAGGCAATGACGGCATCGCTCAGCGCCACGCCAATCTCGCGGGCGATATGGCCCGTCTCGCTGGCCTCATCGGCATGCAGCATCAGGCTGGACGCCAATGCCGCAGCGCCATTGCGGTTTCCTGCGCCAGCCAACGCCAGCAAATAATGCAGATCTGCGAATATGGTGCAGTGGTCATCAATGCGGGCAGCGGAGAGCACGGCCAGTTCGTCCCAGCGTGATCCGACATCGACGCCTTCGAATTCCAGCCGCGCCAGAAGTGATGCGGCGTTTGAAATGTCCCGGAAATCATCGCTGTGCTCAGCCCGGATGCGCTGATCATAGAGTTGAAGCACATCATCGACATGGCCGCGTTCCAGCTCGAACAGGGCCAGATGCCACCACATATGGAAGCCGAAATTGTTGCAATGTTCCCAAGTGGCAGAATCGCGCAGCCAGGCAAGCCCGCCGCTGACGTCGCCTGTCATCTCGAACACATGCGCAACGGCATGCCGCCCCCAGGCATCACGCGGGGCAAGCTGCACAGCGCGGCGTCCCACCTCACCAGCCTGATGAAATGCGCCGTTTTCTTCCAGCGCGAAGGCATAACAGCCCATGACATAGCCTGACTGCGTTGTCGGCGCGCTGAAGGCGGCCATGCGTGGCTCAAGCGCAGCGAGCATACCCGCCTTGTCGCCAAACATGAAGCGGATGGAATGGCTAAGCTTCACTGCCAGCGCATCAGTCGGATCGCGGTCCAGCACACGCTCGAAGGCCTCTGCCGCCTCCAGCGGGCGGCCATCAAGCCAAAGGCGAATGGCACGAACATAATGGATGTCTCCTGCCCAGCCAGCTCCCCCGCGCATCAGTGCTTCGGCATCTGTCACAGCGCTGCGCGCAACGGCCCTGCCCTCGGCCTTGCCCATGATGAGTGCAGACAATCCTTTGAGTGCATGGCCACGCACGCAATCCGGATGCTCAGCGAGCAACGCACCCAAGGCTGGCCCTGTTGAGCGGCCATGGGACATCACGCCTTCGACCACTGCTGCCCAGCGCTCATTCAGACTGGTCACGGCATGTGCGAGCTGAACCATGGCCTTGTGCCTTCCTGCCAATGCAGCGCTGTGGTGGCTGCGATGGGAAGAGGCTAGGCCATGATCATGTCACGACATGCTCACGTCACCGGGAGGAGGCCGTCACGGTTTCGCGATGAGCAGGTGATGTGCGTCAGAAAGCGCCATCATAAGCGCGTTTGGCAATGCGGCAGGCGAGGATTGTGAAATGATCTCGCTGAAGCGCGGCTTTCGTTTCATTGGCTAATGTCTGCGAATCATCGATCCAGACGCCAGAGCCACCAAAGGCGCGCGCGATGGCCGGGAAATCCGTGCCGCCAAAATCAACTGCGCGGTTGGGGCGCTGGGTCGCCCGCTGTTTCAGCTCGATCAGCGCGAGGCTCTCATCCACCAGAACGCATATGATCACCGGCAACCTCAAGTCGCGGATCGTCGCGAGGTCACCCAGCATCATCTCAAGCCCGGCATCGCCGACAAAAGCGCAAACCGGCGTTTCCTGTGCGGCCAGCCTGTAGCCAGCGGCCAATGGCACGGCGCAGCCCATGGTGCACAGCCCCGATGATTGCAGCATCATGCGCGGGCGCACCGCTTCCCACATCTGGCTCAGCAGAATGCGATGAGCGCCAGAATCAGCCGTGATCACCGTTTCAGGTGGGAGCGCGCTACGCATCGTAGCGAAAACCTGATGTGGGCCCCAATTCGTCTGCGGCGTGAAAGCAGCGTGCAACGCGGCGCGCACCTGCGCCGGCTCGCCAGCTGGCCATGTGGCGTGAGGCTGCTCGCCCTCAGCCAGGGCCGCGAGTGTGGCCGATATACCCCCCACGAACAGGTGCCGGCTCGCGTGCATGCCATGCGGTATCGCCTCGGCGACAATGTCGATGACCGGCGCATCCGTGGACCAAGGATTGCGCCAATTGATCCGCATCTCGATCGGGTCATAGCCGGCGAGAATGATACAATCCGATTGCTGAATCAGCGGCAGGATGAGCTTGTCGGCCTTTGGCGAGAGCCCTGCCCCGCCCAGACAGAGCGGATTAGCCTCTGGCAGCACGCCTTTGGCCTTGTAGGTTGTCACCACCGGAATGCCAAAACGCCGCGCGAGCATCGCCACAGCCTCGCTGGCGCCCTGATTGACCACATCAAGCCCGGCGATAATTACAGGGCGCAGCGCGTGTGCGAAAAGTTTCCGCGCAGCCTCCAGATCGGCAGATGGCGCAGGCGCAGCCATGCCGGGAGCCGGCAAAGGCGCGCTTGAAGCCTCCAGGCTTGCCCCTTCCGCCACACTGATCGGCAGGTCGATATGCACTGGGCCCGGCCTGCCGGACATGGCGATGCGCACGGCTTTCTCCGCGACCAAACCCGCAGTCGCTGATGTGGCGCGCAGGCTGGCTTTCACGATGGGGCGCAGCATGGCCTGATGGTCGAACACCTGATGGGTGTAACTCTCGGCATCCGCCGCATCGACGCAGCCGGTGATGAATATCAACGGCACACGATCCTGCATCGCATTGGCGACAACGTTGACAGCATTGGCAACGCCCGGCCCTAGCGTCGCGTAGAGCAGCGCAGGAGCCTCCTGCCCCGCATTGGCCATGGCATGCCAGACGCCCTCGGCCATGAAGCCACCAGCATTCTCATGCTTGACCAGCACAGGCTCGATTCCGGCATTCGCGAAAGCCTCGACCAGCGCCAACACCTCTCCGCCCGGAATGCCGAAGGCATGGCGGCAGCCGTGCCTGGCCAGAACGCGTGCCAGTCTGTCAGACCCTGTCATATGCTTGCTCCCATGCAGTCATGACGTGCCTAGCTGAGCACTGCCAACACGACCAATCGCATTCTGGTGAACGGGCGTGATCAGCATTTGGCATTTGCGCAATGCCGCTCTAGCTTGGAGATCAAGTGAGTGCAGCAGGAGGGGATGCCGGCTGCAATGTCACATCAGGGAGAGTGCTTGTGAGTGCATTTGATGTCGGTCGCACGCGGACAACGTTGTTTTCCGCCCTGCTGGAAGCTGTTGCTACCCATGGCAAGGGCAAGGTCGCGCTGGAAGACCCGGAGCGCCAACCCATCACATTCGGCCGGCTGGTTCTCGGGGCCCTGGTGCTTGGGCGCAAACTTGCTGACATGACAGCAAAGGGCGAGCGTGTTGGCATGCTGCTGCCGAATGTGCAGGGGCTTGCTGTCACTTTCTTCGGCCTCTCGGCCTTCGGGCGCGTGCCTGCCATGCTGAATTTCACCGCCGGCATCAAGAATTTGCGCGCTGCTGCCGAGGTTGGCGGGCTAACAACCATCGTCACCTCGCGCCGCTTTGTTGATCAGGCCAAGCTGGATGATGTTGCTGCTGCACTAGGTGAGGGCCGGCGCATCATCTATCTGGAGGATGTCCGCAAGACGATCACCACGCTCGACAAATTGCGCGGCGCGCTGGATGCATTCCGCGCTGGCAGCATCCATGCAGGCTATGCCGGCAGCCCGGATGATCCAGCGGTGGTGCTGTTCACATCAGGCACGGAAGGCACGCCCAAGGGCGTGGTGCTCAGCCACGCCAACCTGATCGCGAATGCGCACCAGATATTCGCCCATGCCGACGGCATTCTCTCCAGTGCCGATATTGTCATGAACCCCCTGCCCGCCTTCCACTCATTCGGGCTCACAGCAGCGATGCTGATGCCGCTGTTAAATGGCATGAAGGTGGTGCTGTATCCCAGCCCGCTGCACTACAAGCAGGTGCCGAAGCTCATGGCGGAAACATTGTGCACCGTGCTCTTCGCCACCGACACCTTCCTGCAAGGCTATGCCAGAGCCGCCGATGAGGGCGAATTGGCGCGCATCCGCTTTGTTGTTGCGGGTGCAGAGCGCGTCAAGGAAGACACCAAGCGCATGTGGAGCGGCAGCGGCGCCATCATCATGGAGGGTTATGGCTGCACCGAATGCGCGCCTGTGCTCGCCTGCAACACGCCGGACGCCATGCGAGAAGGCAGCGTCGGGCGGCTCTTGCCCCATGTCGAGGCGAGGCTTGAGCCTGTCGAGGGCATCACGGAGGGCGGGCGGCTTTATGTGCGCGGGCCCAACATCATGCTGGGCTATATCCTGAGTGAGCGCCCTGGCGAGGTGATCGCACCCGAAGGCGGTTGGCACGATACAGGCGACATAGTGGTCATCGAGGATGGCTTCATCTCCATCCGTGGACGCGCCAAGCGCTTCGCCAAGCTCGGCGGTGAAATGGTCTCGCTCGCAGCCGTCGAGACCATGATAGGCGGCTTGTGGACCGGGCATACCCATGTGGTCGTCTCGCTGCCGGACCCGAAAAAGGGCGAGCAGCTCGTGCTGGTCACCGACAAGCCCGATGCTGACCGCAAGGCGCTTCAGGTCGAGGCCAAAGCGCAGGGCTTCCCGGAGCTGTGGATGCCGCGCGCCATTCTCGTCACTGGCGCAATCCCCGTGCTTGGTTCCGGCAAGACCGATTATGTCGGCACGCGGGATCTGGCCATGAATATGCGCGCCTTGATCTGAGGGTATTGCAAAATCTTCGTACCAAAAGCTTCGCACAAAGAAAAAGGCCAGGGAGACTGCCCCGGCCTTTTCAAATGATATTCGAATGATTTCAACTCAGGGGCGCGGCGGCGGTGTGCCAGGAGCAGCAGGTGCCGGTGCTGCCCCGCCGGCATCGCCGCCAAGACGACGGCGCAGCTCTTCTTGCTGCTTTTCCATTGCTTCCTGAAGCTTCTTCTGCTGGTCTGCCAGAACTGCCGGATCAATCGCAGCGCCATCAAAGGCCTTGCCGAACCCGGTGAGCGGCACAGCGAATGTCACCTCGCGCGCGCCTTGGTTCTGCACGGAGATGTTCAGCGTGTTGCCGCGCTTGAACTGGTTGATCACATCATCGCGCACGCTTTGCTCGGCAAAGCAGCCATTGGGGAAGCAGATGCCATAGCGGCCGGCGATGGGCTGGCCCTGATCGACGCCAAAGCGCACACCTGGCTGAAGCATCAAGCCAAGCGGCATAAGAAAGCGCACCATCTTGGCCGGGTCGCCCTTCACATCGTAGATCGCGACAGCCAGAACGGGCTGGCCCTGATCGGAAACGAAATCGCGCGTGGTGTAGCAGACTTCCTTGTTTGCGGCTTGATCCTTGCCGCACACCTTGGTCCATTCGGTTTGTGATGGCTCAGGCTTCACCTGCACAATGGTCGGGCCGGCAGGCTGGGCCGCAGCTGCCGGGGCCTGCTGGGCAGGCGCAGGCGCTGGTTGCGCAGGAGCTGGGCGCGGGGCCTGCTGGGCCAACGCCACTGATGTGGCGAGCGAAAGTGCAAAAGCAACGGCACCGGCCTTCATAGGCAGTTTCGCGGAAATCAGGGTCATCAGATCGTCCTCAACAGGTTCGGAACCAGGCGGTGTCCATTAGTCATCATATGGCCGCTGCATCATTTATGATGCGCTGCCCAGTCCTGCAAAGGCGCGGACCGGTGCGGGGCATCGGTGGAGATTGCGGCGCGAGAATGGCGAAGCGTGGCAGGCTCTAGCCTTTTGGCGCTGATCTTGCCAGCCCTTTCATTGTGCCGCACGCCGCGTCTTACCAAAAGCTGATCGCATGGCACAGAATATTGCTAGAATGTGTGAGGGATTCGGCCTCGCCGGCTCCCGCGCATCAGGGCGCAATCAGATCGCACCGGTTTCAGGCGAAAAGAGCGTTCGGGTAAAAATCTTGGGGCAAAAAGGCAGGGCGGCTTTCGCATTGGACAGATTGCGACACTGGCTTTTGATTCTGGTTGCGGCTTTCTCGCTCGCGCCCATGATCTCGCGCGCCCAGACCATCGCTGACAGTCTGCCCTGGCGGCATGCCATATCGATGCATGGCGAGCCGGCGCTGCCTCCTGGCTACTCCCACATGCCGCATGTGAACCCCAATGCGCCGCGCGCCGGCAGGCTTGTGCAAGCGCAGCAAGGCACGTTTGACAGCCTCAACCCCTTCGTGGTGCGCGGTGTCGCGCCGGATCTGGTGCCGCGCTATATCCTGCAAAGTCTGCTGCATCGCTCGCCGGATGAGCCTTTCACGGCCTATGCTCTGCTTGCTGATGGCGTTCAGCTGCCAGATGACCGCCGCTGGGTGTCTTTCAGGATTGATCCACGTGCGCGCTTTGCCGATGGCGCGCCGGTGACGCCTGAAGATGTCAAATTCTCCTACGAGATGCTTCGCACCAAGGGGAAACCCTTTCACCGTGGCGCATTGGGGCGCGTCACCGGCGTCACAACGCCAGACAGCGCGACCATCCGCTTTGAGCTTGGCGAGGGTCAGGATCGCGAACTGCCGCTGATCATCGGCCTGATGCCTGTCTTTGCCAAGCATGCGACTGATCCGGAGAAGTTCGCCGAAACCTCGTTCACAGCCCCGCTTGGTTCCGGGCCTTACGCCGTCTCCGAATTGAAGCCGGGCGAAAGCATCACCCTCACCCGGCGCGGCGATTATTGGGGCCTTGACCACCCGCAAGCACGCGGCCAATTCAATTTCGACGAGATTAAAACTGATTTTTATCGTGATTCAAATGCCTTGTTTGAAGCATTTAAAGCAGGGCTTTATGATTTCCGGATTGAGCCTGACCCCACGCGCTGGGCAACAGGATATGATTTTCCGGCCATTCGTGATGGGCGTGTGGTGCGTGAGCAGCTGCGCCTGAACTCGCCCAAGGGCATGTCCGGTCTCGTGTTCAACTCTCGCCGGGCCCAGTTTCAGGATGCCCGCGTGCGAGAGGCGCTCGGCTTCCTGTTTGATTTCCGCTGGATCAACACCAATCTGTTTCATGGCAGCTATCGGCGCGGCGACAGTTTCTTTGCGGACTCCGAGCTTTCCTCGCATGGACGTGCTGCCGATGCGGGTGAGCGGTCGTTGCTTGCCCCCTTCTCCAGCGCCGTGCGCGAAGATGTGATGGCCGGCCAGTGGAGCCCGCCGCAGACAGATGGCTCCGGGCGCGATCGGCAATTGGCGCGCAAGGCCATCGCGCTGCTTGGCGAGGCCGGCTTTGCGTTGCGAGATGGTGTCATGCGCAACAAGGCGAGCGGCGCGGCTCTGTCTTTCGAGATCACCGTTTCATCGCGCCAGCAGGAGCGTCTGGCGCTTAATTATGCGCAATCTCTCATGCGGATTGGCGTCATTGCCGATGTGCGCCTGATTGATGATGTGCAGTATTGGCGCCGTCTTGCCGGCTTTGATTTCGACATGATCCAGTGGCTCTGGCCCGTCTCGGCCTCGCCAGGCAATGAGCAATCCAACCGCTGGGGTGCAACGGCAGCCGAGCGGCAGGGATCACTCAATTATGCTGGCGCAAAGTCGCCCGCGATTGATGCCATGATCGCCGCGATGCTTGCTGCGCGCTCCCGCGAGGAATTCGTTTCAGCGGTGCGCGCGCTGGACCGGGTGCTGCTCTCTGGCCATTACGTCGTTCCGCTGTTTTATGTGCCAAATCTTTGGCTGGCGAGACATCGGGACATTCGCCTGCCTGAGCGCCGCGCTGCCTTCGCCTTCACGCCAGAGGCGCTTTGGCGCGAGACACCCGCAAAAGCCGCCTCGGCGCCTGTTCCATGAGGCTTGCCCCATGAGACTTGCCCCATGAGACTTGCCCCACCAAATCGGAGAGTTCAGGCATGAGCCTTGCCGCAAGCCCTGCCGAAGCAAACCAGGCGAGCACCATGCGCCCGAGCATGTCTGGCATCACGCTCGACACGCTATTGCACTCCAATCTGGAGGCGCGCTCGACCGCGGCCCTTTTGCGCCCGGCGGATGGTGAGCCTCTGAGCTATGCCGAGCTTGACAGGCGTGTGAGTGCACTGGCTGGCCTTTGCGCCTCGGTGGAACCGCCTGCAGGCGCGCAGGTGGTCATTGCTGCGCCATTGGGGCCAGAGGCCGTGATCGCCCTCATGGCTGCACTGCGGGCAGGCCTTGCCCCTCACATGATCCCTGTCAGTGCAACATCTGATGAGGCTGAGGCGGTGATGACCTCGCGTGAGGCACCTATCGCTATTGGCATCAGCGAATTGGCGGAACTGCGCCCGTTGCTCGCGCTGCGCTCTGCCGCTGCACGAAGCTATCATTTGCGCCTGCTCGCGGGCTTCGGCGCGCATTTGCCCGATGGCGTTGCGCCTGCCGACAGCCTGGGGGATGCCGGCTTCGCGGGCAGTACGACGCGCTGCGCTCTCAGTGTCTCTCAGCCTGGGGCGATGAATATCCCGGTTGAGTGTACGGAAGCGGACATCATGGCGCTAGCGCTCGACATTGCGCGCGAGGTCCGCCCCGTGCCCGCCAGCCGCATTGTCAGCACCATGTCCGGCGTCGATGCCACGACACTGGCCTCAAGCATTGGTTTTGGCTTGATTGCGGGCATTGAGGTCACCACCCTTGGCCTGTTTCATCTGGCCAGGCTATGGGGTTGCCTCACCAGCAGCATGGCAGTGCATCTTGTCGCCCCTGCCAGCATCGAACCAGCTTTGCATGAGGCCGGCATTTCACGCCATGCCTCGCTGGCAAGCCTGATCCTGATCCATGAAGCAGGCCTTGCGCCGCCGGCAGCTGCTCTGTCCACAGGCGAGGCTCACGCCGCAATTGTTGACATCTGGCGCGGCGGCAACGGACAATACGCAGCCCAACGCCGCATAATGATCTGAAATCAGTGGCTTAAAACGTAAAGCTTGGATGACAATCAGCGGCGGTCGAGCTTCACGAAGCTTTGTGCAGTGAGGCCTGACATCGGGTCAGCCTTGGCAAAGCGTGCCTTCGGGGCCTGAACCGGCGCATAGAACAGGCCTGCGACTGCGGGGCGCTGCGGCGTACGAATGATGTTCGCGCCTGGCACGGCATTTGAGACCGGTATGCCTGCATTCGGAATGGTGGCGAGATCAAAGGGCCGCTCGGGCGGGCGCGGAACGCCGGAGACAGCACGTGTGCCTTCAACCGGGACCATAGCCAGCGCATTGGCCGGCGGCTGCGTGGCTGCAACAGGCGCCGCGGCGGGCTGACGCACAGCGATGCTCTGCTGCTGGTTGTCGGGAATGCCATCGCCATCAAGGTCAACTGAGCGAGCAATCGCGGCAGGAGTGGCACGCGGCGGGGCGACGGGCTCTGCACTCGCGACCATTACCGGCGCAGATGTGCCTGGCAACGAGGCCGGGCCGCCATCAGTCCGCAAGGTTGCAATCAGCTTGCTGTCATCAGAGCCGCGCAGCGAGGCTTGGCCCATATACTCGACCTTGACGCGTGCCGTGCCGAGATGGCGGAAGGCCAGCGCATCCGCAGTCTTCTGCGAGAGGTCGACAATGCGCCCGCCATGATAGGGGCCGCGATCATTGACGCGCACGATGATCGAGCGGCCATTCAGCGTGTTGGTCACGCGCGCATAGGCTGGCAGCGGCATGGTGGGGTGCGCAGCGGTGACGCTGTGACGGTCATAAATCTCGCCATTCGCGGTCTTGCGGCCATGAAAGGCCTCGCCATACCAGGAGGCCATGCCAACCTGCGTGTAGCCCACCGGCTTTTGATAAGGTGTGTAGCGCTTGCCGGCGATGGTGTAGCTGCGCCCCACGAGCTGACGCCCGCCGCCCTTTGGCACCTCCTGCCCCTCAGCGACAACACGCTGGCTGGCAGAGCCATATTTGGGATGGCTGAACGCGCCGATTTCCTTGCTGCGAGATGTACGCGTGACCTGATCCTGCGCGCAATTGGCCAGCATGAGGCCGGAAAGGGCTGCAAGGGTCACTGGGATAAGCCGCGGCCTACGGCTGGCTGTGCCGGGGGTGACGCAAGGATCGTCGACGCAGCTAACAGTTCCGACGATCATGCACGCATTCTCCCGTGACGCACCCGGCATTCTACCGGAAACGTAAGTTTGCCGTGTTCGCGTTGAGGGAGGGTTAAGCTTGCTGCAATTTGCAGACAAATTTTACCCCCGTTCCGACGGTTCTCTAGCCGGCGCTTTATGGCGAAAACAAGGGACGAGCGCAATATCTGCGTGCTTCACAACAAAATGCGGCACAATCGCGCCGCACTTTTTGGTCCAAACCCGGATATGGTTTATGCAAGATTGACGCTGCTCAGCCGGTTGGCAGCATCAATTGCCGATACGCGCGACACCGGTATCGCCATTGTCCTGCACCCAGCGCAGCCGGTCCTGGCCGACCTGCGTCAGCTCGAAGCAAATGGTCTTGCCATCATACCAAGTTTGCCACTTCTGGCAGAGCTTGTCGCCTTGCACCCACCAGCGGCCAGAATCAGTCGGCCGAATCCACCGGCCAAGGCCAACTGCCTCGCCGGAACCGTCCACCCGGCCACCACGCTGATAGAAAAGTGGAAATTCGCCGCCCAGCGGCGCCGCCAGATAGATCCGCTTGCCAGTGACCTTCTTGCGGATGCCATCGCCATCCAGTGCCGTGTTGGCTTGCGCGGCGATAATGCTCGCCATCAGCAGCGCACCCACGCCAATGCACTTGGCAACAAGGCTGGCCCTGCGGCTGCGTTCCGCCTGTTGAGGCACAAAGCTCATGACTTGATCTCCATAATGTCTGGGCCCGCCCTGCCCCTGAAATCTGCTGGCAACGCTTCAGCTTTTTCACTTGCCGAAGATTTCCACTTGCCTTGAATACGATCCTTGCGCATCTACGGATCACTCAAGGGCTGTCGTGCGAGAAGACAGCTTAAAGAGGCATGGTGTTGGAAGGGTGGCCGAGTGGTTTAAGGCAGCGGTCTTGAAAACCGCCGTGGGTGCAAGCCCACCGTGGGTTCGAATCCCACCCCTTCCGCCAACATCATTTTCGACCTAATGCAGCCGCAATACGATCCGCTGGAATTGCCATTTCAAAGGGCAAACCTGCCGCATTGCATGCTAGTCTCGTTGTAATTTCATGCAGAATTTTATCATGCAGGTGAGCCGGAATTGGCATATCTTCAGACAGACCGTAGCGCGCGAAAACTTTGTCTATAATTAGATGGGCTG
>JBOFIL010000538.1:0-10561 GCA_051650165.1 Allobosea sp. | reverse complement strand
AGATGTTGGGATCGAACCCGCCATGCGCGATGAATGCCTCGCGCCGCACCATCATGCAGGCCCCGGAAAGGAACGGCGCGCAAACATCACCTTCCGGCGTGGCCATGCCCTTCTTCGCACGGTTGAGGTGCGGCGGGGCGAGCAAGGAATGCGCCTGAAAGAACACCCGCCCATCCGGCTCGGTGATACGCGGCGCGAAGATCACGCCATCGCCATAGCGCTCGCTGGCTTTGAGAAGCTCCGCGACGCAATCACCCGCCAACACAACATCCGGGTTGATGATCAGCACAAAGGGTGTGGTGGCAGCCATCACGCCCTGATTATTGGCGCGGCCATAGCCCTGATTTTGGCTGTTGCGGACAACGAATGCGCCGGCCATTTGCGCAATGCCGACGCCGTCATCGAGGCTGGCATTGTCCACCACCACGACGCCAACACCATTGCGCTGCAACGCATCAAGGCAGGCTGGCAGCACGCTCGCGCTATCGAAGCTAACCACGATGGCGGTGACGCTGCTGCGGTGGCTCATTAGCGATAAAGCGCCCGTAGCTCAGACGCGACCTGCTCGCGCTCGAACACGCCGCAGCCCTCGGGCTTCTTGTAGGCGCGCACGGCATAACCTTGGCCTGCGGAGATATAGCGCGCGCGCTCCTCGCCGCGATGACGCGCGATAATGCGCCCGCGCTGCACGGAAAGCCCGCAATCATAGGCCCGCGAGGTCAGGAACGCCGCGTATTCCGGCGTGCCGGGCGCAGGCGCGGCCACCATGGTGTTGCAGCCAGCGGCGAGGCTGGACAGCGCCACGGCTGCAAGAATGCGACGCATAGGAAAACGCCCGAACTCCACAGCTCAGCCCTTGTTCTCGGTGGGCTTGGCCTCCGGCAGGTTCAGCCGGATGTGCAACTCGCGCAGCTGCTTGTTGCTGACATCGGAGGGCGCCCCCATCAGCACGTCCAGCCCCTGCTGGTTCATCGGGAAGATGGCCACCTCGCGCAGGTTCTGCGCGCCAGCGAGCAGCATCACGATGCGGTCGACGCCTGCCGCCATGCCGCCATGGGGCGGTGCGCCAAAATGGAAGGCGCGATACATGCCGCCAAAGCGCTCGATCACCGTCTCTTCTGAATAGCCCGCGATCTCGAACGCCTTCACCATCGCTTCGGGGCGGTGGTTGCGGATGCCGCCGGAGGCCAGCTCGAAGCCATTGCAGGCGATGTCATACTGGAAGGCCTTGATGGTGACGGGATCCTGGCTCTCCATCGCCTCCAGCCCGCCCTGAGGCATCGAGAAGGGGTTGTGGCTGAAATCAACCTTCTTCTCGTCCTCGTTCCACTCGAACATCGGGAAATCGACGATCCAGGCCAGTTCGAACCGCTCCTTGTCGATGAGGTTGAGTTCCTCGCCCACCTTAGTGCGGGCCAGGCCGGCAAACTTGACGAATTTTGCGGGATCGCCCGCAACGAAGAAGCAGGCATCGCCGGGCTTGAGGGCAATCTGCCCCATGATCGCAGCCACGCGCTCAGGCCCGATGTTATTGGCGATCGGCCCCTGCCCCTCGCCATCCTCCTTGACCATCAGGTAGCCCAGCCCCGGCTGGCCCTCGCCCTGCGCCCATGAGTTCATCCGGTCGCAGAAGGCGCGTGAACCGCCGCCCGGCGCGGGGATCGCCCAGATGCGGGCCTTCTCGTCTTCCAGAATGCGGGCGAACACCTTGAAGCCCGACCCCCGAAAATGCTCCGAGACATCCTGCATCACCAGCGGGTTGCGCAAATCCGGCTTGTCCGAGCCGTATTTCTGCATGGACACTGCATACGGGATGCGCGGCCATGGGCTTGGCGTGACCGGCTTGCCGCCACCAAACTGGCGGAACACGCCGCCAATCACCGGCTCCACCGCCGCGAACACATCCTCCTGCTCGACAAAGCTCATTTCGAGATCGAGCTGGTAGAACTCGCCAGGCAGCCGGTCGGCGCGCGGGTCTTCATCGCGGAAGCACGGCGCGATCTGGAAATAGCGGTCAAACCCCGCCATCATGATCAGCTGCTTGTATTGCTGCGGCGCCTGCGGCAGCGCGTAGAATTTACCGGGATGAATGCGGCTCGGCACGAGGAAATCGCGCGCGCCTTCGGGGCTTGAGGCGGTGAGAATCGGCGTCTGGAATTCGTTGAAGCCCTGCCCTTTCATCGAGGTGCGCAGCGCATCGACCACCTGCCCACGCAGCATGATGTTGCGGTGCAGCCCCTCGCGGCGCAGATCAAGGAAGCGGAACTTGAGGCGGGTGTCTTCCGGATATGGCTGATCACCGAAGACTTGCAGCGGCAACTCGTCGGCCTTGCCCAGAACTTCCAGCCCGGTGATGAACAGCTCCACCGCGCCGGTGGGCAGATCAGCATTGCTGGTGCCCTCTGGCCTCGCCCTCACCTTGCCCTCCAGCTGAACAACCCATTCAGCGCGGCAGCTCTCAACAGCCTTGAAGGCCGGCGAATCCGCATCCGCCACGCATTGCGTCATGCCGTAATGATCGCGCAAATCGATGAACAGCACGCCGCCATGATCACGGATGCGGTGGCACCAGCCGGAGATACGCACGGTTTGCCCGATATGCTCGGCGCGAAGCTCGCCGCAGGTGTGGGTGCGATAGATCGAACGAAGATGGGGCATCGAAGGTGCGCTCAATGGGTTCGTATGGCCAAAAAAAATGATGCCGCGTCAGTCGGGCGCTTGGGGGCGGCTGTCAAGCATGAACTGACCTCAAACAGACCCGAGCCAGCATCGATGGGGAAAGCCCAGCAGGAATGCTTGGTTCATCAGGTTTATTCGTCTATCAGCGATGTTTAATCTGAATGAGCAACATGAATCTGATCGACACCACTGCCGACCTCGCCGCCGCCTGCGAACGTCTTGCGAAGCATGATTTCGTCACGGTCGATACCGAGTTCCTGCGCGAAACCACCTATTACCCCAAGCTGTGCCTGATCCAGGTCGCGTCGCCCGAAGAGGCGGTGCTGATCGACCCGCTGGCGAGTGGCCTAAGCCTTGATCCGTTCCTCGCGCTGATGGGCGATGCGAAGGTGATCAAGGTGTTCCATGCCGCAAGGCAGGATCTCGAAATCGTCTGGAACATCGGCAACATCATCCCGGCCCCGCTCTTCGACACGCAGGTCGCGGCCATGGTGTGCGGCTATGGCGACTCGGTCGGCTATGAGCAGCTTGCGAATGATCTGGCCAAGGCGCGCATCGACAAATCCTCGCGCTTCACCGATTGGTCACGCCGCCCGTTGAACGCTGCACAGCTGGTCTATGCCGAGTCCGATGTCACGCATCTGCGCGATGTCTATCTCGCGCTGAAAGCCGAACTCGACAGCACGGGCCGGGCAGAGTGGCTGGAAGAGGAAATGTCGATCCTCACCTCGCCTGCCACCTATGCCGCGAACCCGGACGATGCATGGCTGCGCCTCAAGGGCCGCGTGCGCAAGGCGCGTGAAATAGGCCCACTCATGGAGCTGTGCGCCTGGCGTGAGCGTGAGGCGCAATCGCGCGATGTGCCGCGCGCGCGCGTGCTGAAAGATGAGGCGCTGGTGGACCTCGCCCAGCGCGCCCCGCGCGATCAGGCTGCGCTGGCTGAATTGCGGTCAGTGCCCAATGGCTTCGAGCGATCTCGCTCCGGCGCAGATGTCATTGCCGCCATCGAGCGCGGGCTGGCGCGCGACCCCAAGAGCCTGCCAAAGCTGGAGCGTGAGCGGGGCCGCAGCCCCAATGGCGCAGTGCTGGACCTGCTCAAGGTGCTCTTGAAAGCCATTGCCGAAACCGAGCGCGTTGCGCCCAAGATCATCGCCACCGTAGATGATCTGGAAGCCATCGCCACAGATGATGCAGCCGATGTCGCGGCCTTGCGCGGCTGGCGGCGGCAACTCTTCGGTGAGAGGGCTTTGGCGCTGAAATCCGGGCGGCTGGGTCTGCGGGTCCGCGATGGGGCGGTGCATGTGGAATAAGCGCTACCAGCGCCCGCTCCGTCCCGTCACCACCTCCCAGAGCACGCCGCCTGAGACGACCGCCAGCACGGCCGAGACGATGATCGAGAGGCCGAACAGCCAGGCCATATAGCTGCGATGGCTTTCAACATCGCCGCGCATCGCCGCCCGCGCGCCCATCCACAACGACCAGAGCGTGTAGACCGACAGCACATGGAACAGGCTGAACGGGCCGATTTGGCGTGCACCTTGAATCCAGAATGAGCTCACGCCGATGATGGCGAGCAGCACGATCCAAACCCAGCCAATGGCACGGTGCGGCAATGTGCCCTTGGGGGCAAGAAACTGGATGGTACCCAGCACGATCGCGATCAGTGCGGCATAGACATGAATCTGGATGGCCCATGGGGCGGTGAGGAGCGGTGTCAGGTTCATAGGTGGATCACGTGGTGAGGACGTGCCCTAATTGCGAGGTGCTGCACCTCAGCCTTCGGATTTTTTTGTTGGGCCGGCATCAGGCGCGTTGATGTTCTTGCCTTGCTTGTCCCAGCCCGTGCCCTTCGCGACCAGCCAGAAATAAAGCGGATATGGCAGCAATTTGAGCCCCTTGAGTATCCAGGCCAGCCGGCGCGGGAAGTTGATCTCGAAGCCGCCGCGCTCAAAGCCATCAACACAGCGACGCCCTGCCTCGTCCATCGCCATCAGGAATGGCATGGGGAAGTCGTTCTTGCGTGTCAGAGGCGTATCGATGAAGCCAGGATTGACCACCTGCATGGTTATCCCAAGATTGTCGCAATCGAATTTCAGCGCCTCGCACATGTGAATGGCGGCCGCCTTGGAGGCGCCATAAGCAGCTGCCTTGGGCAGGCCGCTATAGCCCGCAATAGAGGCATTGACCGCAATCTGGCCTTGGCCCCGCGCCGCCATGCGCTCCAGCGCTGGCGCAAGCCCATTGACCGCACCCATGACGTTGATCTCGAAAGCCTGACGAAACGCATCAACATCAAGTGCGCCTGCCTTCACATAGGGTGCGACGCCAGCATTGAAGAAAGCCAGCGCCACCGGGCCATGCATTGTCTCGATCGTGTCGAGCAGGCTCGCCATGCCCTCCCGGTCAGTTACGTCGCCCGGATGCGCGACGATCCGCCCCTTGAGGCCCGAAGCCTCTGCCGCGAGGGCCTCCAGTTCGGACAGGCGGCGCGCACTTGCCGCGACTGTCCAGCCACGACGGGCCAACTCAAGCGCGACTGATTTCCCGATGCCGGAACTTGCACCCGTGATCCAGACACAGCCATCGGCAGGCGTCATGCGGCGCGGCGCCATGGTCAACCTTTCAGCAAAGCCGGAGACATAACCAAGCCTGCGCGCCAAGCCGTGACGCGTGCTTCAATCTTTGGATGTTTCAATGTCCGCGAATTTTGCGGAAGAGACGCGCCAATGGTCCGGTGAGCTTGAGTGGCGCATCCGTCACAGCGAAACAGATACAATCCTCATCCGCATCAGCTTGCGGGTGGTGGTCGAGTTCGGCATCGGCAACAGCGATGTCACCCCGGCGGTAATGGCCGAGCGGATCGGTGAAGCCACCGCGGAGCACGAGAGTCACCTCAATGCCTTCATGGGTGTGCGAGGGCATCTCACGCCCACCACGAATCCAGTAGAGCGTCGCTTCCCCGCGCTCGCTGTCTTCGATCCTGTATTGCTTGACGCCCGGCATCACAAAACGCCAGGGCACATTCTGTGCTTCAACACCGAGATAATGCCTGAGACTTGCAGGAAAGACCTCATCTGAGGCGCTGGTGCGCGCCACAATCGGGGCATCATCATTGGCGAAAATCGCCGAAAGTGCAGCCTCGCGTTTGCTGAGCGGCTTTGGTTCTGCCTCAAGCAACGCATTGGCCTTCATCGCCTCAAGCGTGTTCACATAGCCACGGTTGCGCGGCGAGAGCTCAAGATGGCCCGCGACAAGCGCATGCATGGGCGTGGTCAGCGTGCCCGCGGCATAGCCAGCCATCAGCATGTCCGCTGGATCGGCCGGAATGGGGCTGTAAGCATGCATCGTCACGTAGTTTGATCCCCTTTGTGCCGATTCTGGCACCAGTCAGGTTAAAATGTTCCACATCGCTATTTTCGGCAATGCGTCACAGATACGCACCACGTCTGAGCGCGGATCAGCGCCTTTGCAAAAATCCATCCTTGATTGGTAAATTATTTGCCTCGCGACCGGAGTGCAATCCAGCCTGATTGTAAATTCACGCGAACCTTGTGCACAAGCTTGCGTCCGGGCTGCATCACTCCTAGCCTCAGCTCCTCTAGATTTGCGCCACGCACTGCCCGCAAGAGAACTGCATATGCCCACCGATCTCCTCTTTCGTGCTGATGCCTATCTTTTCATGGCGCAGGCAAAGGTCATCGGCGTGAATGAACGCGGCGGCATCATGCTGGATCGGACACCTTTTTATGCCACGGGAGGCGGCCAGCCGGGCGATACCGGCCTGCTCCGCCGCGCTGATGGCACCACCATCCGCATCGCGACCACGATTTATGATCCGGCGGATAAATCCATGGTGATCCATGTTCCTGCCGAGGGTGACGCGCTGCCCGATTCAGACGAATCTCTCACAGCCGAAGTTGAGGCAGGCTTGCGTATGAAGCGGATGCGCATTCACACTGCCCTGCACTTGCTCAGCGTCGTTTTGCCATTTCCGGTCACTGGCGGCGCGATTGGCGATGGCGACGGACGTCTGGATTTTGACATTCAGGAGGCCGGCCTTGACCGGGATGACATCACGGCAAAACTGATGGAGCTGGTCAATCGCGATGCGCCAGTCACGGAAAGCTGGATCACTGATGAGGAGCTGGATGCCAACCCAGGCCTCGTCAAGACCATGTCGGTGAAGCCGCCGCGCGGCGCGGGCAAGGTCAGGCTAGTGGCCATTGAGGGCATTGACCTGCAGCCATGCGGTGGCACGCATGTGCGCCGCACCGGCGAGATCGGCGCTGTTGCAATCACCGACATCGAGAAAAAGGGCCGACAGAACCGGCGTGTGCGCATCGCGCTGGTCTGAATTGCCCCATAAGGAGGAATACCCCATGCCAAACAGCGCCCCCCAGCCCCGCGAGGCGATCTTCGTGTCGCCGCAATGGCTCTCCGAGCGCCTTGGCGCGCCGGGCATCGCGATCGTCGATGGCTCCTATTACCTCTCGACCATGAACCGCGACGCCAAGGCGGAGTTCCTCGCTGGCCACATACCGGGTGCGGTGCATTTTGACATCGACACAGTGCGCGATGCCACGTCTCCCTATCCGCACATGATGCCTTCAGCCCAGGCTTTCGCGGCGGCTGTCGGGGCAATGGGCATTGGCGATGGCATGACCATCATCGTCTATGACGGGATGGGCATGTTCTCCGCCCCGCGCGTGCGCTGGATGTTCCAGCGCTTTGGCGCATCGGATGTGCGACTGCTGGATGGCGGGTTGCCGGCATGGCAAGCTGCGGGTCTCGGGTTGGAGGAAGGCCCCGCAAAGCCCCGCCATGCTGCGCAATTCACTCCGCGCTTCGACATGACAGCCGTTGCTGACATCGTGGATGTGAAAGGCGCGCTTGCCTCCGGCGCGGCGCAGGTGGTGGATGCCAGACCGGCTGACCGGTTTCGCGGTGAAACGCCCGAGCCCCGCGCCGGCATTGCCTCCGGCCACATGCCCGGTGCCAAGAACCTGCCTTTTGGAGCGATCCTCGATAATGGCCGCCTTAAAGAGCCTGCCGCCATCAAGGCCGCCTTCGCAGAAGCCGGCATCGACACGACCAAGCCCATCATCACCAGCTGCGGCTCGGGCGTCTCGGCGGTGATCCTCTCCACTGCACTTGAGCTGATCGGCCAGCCGGCAAAGTCAGTCTATGATGGTTCATGGGCTGAATGGGGCAGTGACCCCGCCAATCCGGTGGCGACATCCCGTAGGACGACGTGATTACAGTTGCCTGTCTGCCAGTCGTTTCTTGAAGGCGGAAACGGCGCCACCGCGCTAGGTGGCAGTTTCTACGTTACTGAACCAGGCGCACGCCAACATTGCGCTTGGATATGGTCTTCTGTGGGCATTCGATGACATAGGTGATGTCGTCGTAATCGCCATCCGTCCAGCCATAGTCTTTGGGGCGATCCTCCCACCCAAAATAAACGTACTTGCCTGCAGGGCAGCTGCCCTCGTCCAGGGTCGGCGTCCTGTCCTTGCCGGAGGGAATGATGCCTCCCGCAGCTGTAGAGCGGCACTGTGTTGCAGTGTCACAGATTTTTGTTTCAAGAATAGGCACATTACCTTCGATATTGTACTTCATCTTGTTGCCCGCGACTGTCGTATCAGTAAAATACTCATATCGTACGTCAGACAGATCATTGTATCCATGCTTCTCGAGTTTTCGCACAGGAGCATTGTCCCACATCCAGCTATTTGTGCGTGCATTTCGAACATTGTATAAACGAAATGAAATCGTTTCATGTTCCTTGCATTCTGGAATTTTGGTTTTGTAATTTGTGCCGGCATTATCCAGCAACGGCGTCATCTGTGTCCTGCCTTTGTCTGGATCATTTTTTCGATTGTGATCAAAACAATAGACATAAATCCGGTTATAATCGCCTGCCTCGCTGTCCAGGAAAGAGGCCACCGGATCCTTGGTCGTGACCACAACCTGCTCCAGCATGGTGGCGCTTGATTTCACCTCTATGGGAATAGTATTTATATTCACAATAGAGAGAAAATTTGTATTTACGTTGAATTTTCCAACTATATTTATGGTTTTCTTTGATGGATCAAAATTAATTGAGGCACTTGATCCGGCAATCCCTGTTGGCAAGTTAGCTTCGAAAACACGCTTAGCTTCTTCGATGCCGCGCCCGACATCGGTTGCGGCGGTTTTCGTGCCTGCCAACGCCGCTGTGTCCGCCGCGGCTTGCAGAGCCGCGCGATGCTTTGTTGCGCTGGTATAATCGACAGATGCACCAGTGAAACTAAGCACAGGCAGAAGCGCCATTGCAAAGATGATTGCAACCGCGCCTTCGTCGTCATTCTTGAACCGCCTGAGAGCCGAGCTAAACATTTGAAATCCCCAGAAATATGAGACTGTGATTTCAAAACTAGCAAAAATTCATAAAATAAATTTCCAGAGAATTGTTACAATCAAATATAAAAACCAAACTCAATTTTAATACTAATCATTTGCTGCCTCGCGCCAACATCGCCTGATTGACCTGCGCCGGCACGAAAGGGCGAATGTCGCCGCCCATATTGGCGATCTGGCGCACCAGCGTGGCTGTGATCATGCGCGAGGCTGGCGAGGCCGGCACAAACACCGTCTCAATGCCCCCTGCCATGGCGCTGTTCATGCCTGCCATCTGCATTTCATAATCGAGATCGGTGCCATCACGCAGACCGCGCAGCATTGCTGTTGCGCCCTGCTTTTTGGCCGCCTCCACTGCCAGACCGTCGAAGGTCACCACATCGAAGCTGGTCTTGGCCTTGGTAGCGAGCGGGCCCACCACCTCGCGGATCATCGCGGCGCGATCCTCGGCGCTGAAAAGTGGCGCCTTGCCCGGATGCACGCCAATGGCGACGACAAGCTTGTCAAACAGCTTGAGGCCTTTGGCGATCACATCGAGATGGCCATTGGTGAGCGGATCGAAGGAGCCGGTGTAGAGCGCGATGCGTGTCATGGTTCTAGGGTTAAACGCGCATCACACCAGACTCAAGTCATGAAGCTTCGTAAACAACGCGCAATTCCTCAGACATCCCGCCGCTTCATGGCCAGCGAAGCGCCTATCACAGCGATAGCGACTATGCCGATCATGACAGTCGAGATTGCGTTGATCTCTGGCGTGACGCCCAGCCTGGCCTGGCTGTAAATGCGCATGGGCAGTGTCGTCGCGCCCGGCCCGGAGACGAAACTGGCAATCACCAGATCATCCAGCGAGAGCGTGAAGGCGAGCAGGAAACCGGCTAGGATCGAAGGCGCAACCAGCGGCAGCGTCACCTGCATGAAGGCCTGAAACGGCGTGCAACCAAGATCCATGGCCGCTTCTTCCAGCCGGGCATCCAGCCCGGAAAGCCCTGCCTGCACGATAACGGTGACAAAACACAGCGTGAAGGTGGCGTGGGCGATCATGATGGTCGCCGCCCCGCGCTCCAGCCCCAGCCCGACAAACAGCAGCAGCAACGACAGGCCCAGCACGATTTCCGGCATCACCATGGGCGCATAGATCATGCCGCCCAGCAGCATGCGCCCGCGAAACCGGCCAAAGCGCGTCAGTGCCACCGCAGCCAGCGTGCCGAGCAAGGTCGCGATCAGGGCCGAAGCGAGAGCGACCTTCAGCGACACGAGCAGCGAGTCCATCAGCGGGCCATTCGCCAACAGCCCGCGATACCATTTCAGCGAAAAACCACCCCAGACGGTGACGAGGCGCGACTCGTTGAACGAGAACACCACCAGCAGCAGGATCGGCAGGTAAAGAAACGAAAATGCCGCCACCAATACGGGGATGTCGAAGCGTGGGCGCGACCTCATTTGCGAAACCTCATCGGCCCGCCTCCAGCTGGCGCATCTCAAC
>JBOFIL010000537.1:0-5176 GCA_051650165.1 Allobosea sp. | reverse complement strand
CGTTCGCCTTCGGCGTCGGGAATGACAGGGTAGATCAACTCGCCCCCAGCGCCGCGATGATGCGCGCCCAGCTGCGCGTGCCCTTGTGATAGGAGGAGAGATCGTATTTCTCGTTGGGCGAATGCACCCGGTCATCATCAAGGCCGAAGCCGACCATGAGGGAATCAAGCCCGAGCGTGCGCTTGAAATCCCCGACGATCGGGATCGACCCGCCCGAACCGATCGTGACGGCGGCCTTGCCCCATTCCGCCTTGAGAGCGTCTCGTGCCAGCGCCAAAGCCGGCATATCCCATGGCAGCTGGATGGCGCGGGCGTTGTGAAATGCCTTGAACTCCACCGAACAATCCTTCGGCACCTGGTCTTTGACATAGGCGCGGAAGGCCTTCTGCACCTTGGCCGGATCCTGCTCGCCCACAAGCCGGAACGAGATCTTGGCGGAAGCCTCGCCGGCGATGACGGTTTTGGAGCCCTCTCCCGTGTAGCCGCCCCAGATGCCGTTGACATCGCAGGTGGGGCGCGTCGAGACTTGTTCGATCAGCATTCGCCCTTTTTCGCCTGCGGAATGCTTCAGGCCGATGGGGCCGAGGAAGTCCTTCTCCGTCAGCTTCAATGCCTCAAGCTCTTTGCGGACCGCCTTGGGCAGGTCTTCCACGCCTTCATAGAAGCCGGGAATGGCAACCTTGCCGCTCTTCTTGTGCAGGCTGGCGCAGATGCGCGAAAGGATATGGATCGGGTTCTGCGCCGCCCCGCCGAACAGGCCGGAATGCAGATCGCGGTCAGCGGCGCGGATGCGCACCTCCTCATAGACCATGCCGCGCAAGGAGGTGGTGATGGCCGGTGTGTCGCGGTCCCACATGCCGGTGTCGCAGACCAGCGCCAGCGAGGTGCCATGCAGCTTGGTCAGCTCCTTCGCGTGCTCTTTGATGAATGGCGGAAGGTTCTGCGAGCCGTCTTCCTCTTCGCCCTCGATCAGAACGGTGATGCCGATGGGCAGATCGCCCGTCGCGGCAATCATCGCCCGGCAGGCTTCAAGAAAGGTCATCACCTGGCCCTTGTCATCGCAGGCCCCGCGCGCCGAGATCGCCTTGCGGCCCTTTGAAATCTCGATCATGCGCGGCTCGAAGGGCGGGTTTTCCCAGAGGTTCAGCGGGTCCACCGGCTGCACATCGTAATGGCCGTAGAACATCACGTGAGGGGCGCCCTTCTTCGGGCGATGCCCAACCACGATGGGGTGGCCGGGTGTGGGGCGGCTTGAGGCCTCGAAACCAAGGCCAGTGAGTTCCTTCACCAGCCAGTCAGCAGCCTTCGCGCAATCCTTGGCATAGGCCGGATCAGTCGAGATCGACGGAATGCTGAGCCAGCCGAACAGGCGCTTCAGCGAAGCTTCCAGATCGATATCAATGCGGGCGAGCGTGGCATCGAGCGGCGTGGCGGGGTTTGCAGCGGGCTTTTGCGCAGAGGTCTTTTTGGCTGACGTCTTTTTGATGGGTGGTTTGGACGAAGCGGGCATCTGGGAAGCCTTGGTGTTATGAGATTGGCGGTTGTGAGATAGCCCTGAGGCTATCACCCCTTGCGCGCCCCGCAAGCGGGCTGCGACCATTGGACTTGCTGGCAGAGCAGGTGGGCTGACATCATGACGCGACTCATCTTGACCTTGCTCGCTTTGCAGGCCACTCAAATGCCATCACTGGAAAGCTGCTTGTGAACGATCTCGCCACACCTCTCCGCCGCGGCAATGCCATCCGCCTGCACGGGCCTGAGGCCTTTGTCGGCATGCGCAAGGCCGGGCAGCTCACGGCCACCTGCCTCGATATGCTGGTGCCGCATGTGAAGCCTGGCGTGACCACGGCTGAGATAGACAGGCGCGTTTATGATTTCGCGATGGCTCACCAGGTGTTGCCGGCCACGTTGGGCTATCGCGGCTACACGCATTCGTGCTGCACCTCGATCAACCATGTGGTTTGTCATGGCATCCCCGATGAAAAGCCTCTTCGCGACGGCGACATCGTCAACATCGATGTGACGTTGATCGTCGATGGCTGGCATGGCGATGCCAGCCGCATGTACGGTGTCGGTGTTGTGCCGCGAAAGGCCGAGCGCCTGTGCGAGATCACCTTTGAATGCCTCAATCGCGGCATCTCTGCGGTGCGCCCTGGCGGGCATTTTGGCGATATTGGCGCTGTCATCCAGCAATATGCCGAGGATGAACGTTGCTCGGTGGTGAAGGATTTCTGCGGCCACGGGCTCGGGCAGCTCTTCCATGATGCGCCGAATGTGCTGCATTATGGCGTGCACGGCGAGGGGCCCAGGTTCGAGCCTGGCATGCTGTTCACAATCGAGCCGATGATCAACCTTGGCAAGTTTGCCGTGAAGGTGCTCTCCGATGGCTGGACAGCAGTGACGCGCGATCGCTCACTCTCGGCGCAATATGAGCATACCATCGGCGTGACAGAGACTGGCGTGGAGATATTCACACTCTCGCCCGCTGGTCTCGACAATCCGTTTGCTGCCAAATGAGCCGCAAGGCGCGCGGCTTCTCCGATATGAGCGGCAGCATGGCCATGCGCGGGCAGCCATTGGCGCTGCCGGTTGATGCCCAGCCTTTGGCTGAAGCCCCAACACCGCATTATCATGGCCACCGCGAGCGACTGAAAACCCGCTTCATGGAAGCCGGCGGCGATGCGCTGCCAGATTATGAGCTGCTGGAGCTGGTGCTGATGCGCGCCATTCCGCGCAAGGATGTGAAGCCGCTTGCCAAGGAGCTGATCGCCAAATTCGGCTCGTTCGGTGAGGTGATTTCGGCCCCGCCTGCGCGCCTCATGGAGGTGAAGGGCATTGGCGAGGCTGTAACGATTGATTTCAAAGTGATCCAGGCTTCGGTGACGCGCCTCGCCAAATCCCGGATCACGCAAAGGCCCGTGCTCTCCTCATGGTCGAGCGTGATCGATTATTGCCGGGCGGCGATGGCGTTCAGCGAGGTCGAGCAGTTCCGCATCCTGTTCCTCGACAAGAAGAACGCGCTGATTGCCGATGAGGTGCAGCAGACCGGCACGATTGACCACACGCCGGTCTATCCGCGCGAGGTGGTGAAACGCGCGCTGGAGCTTTCCGCCACCGCCATCATTCTGGTGCACAATCACCCTTCAGGCGACCCAACACCTTCCGGCGCGGACATCGCAATGACGCGGCTTATCGCGGAAACAGCCAAGCCACTGGGCATTGAGCTGCATGATCACATCATTGTCGGGCGCGACGGCCATGCCAGCTTCAAGGGGCTGAGGTTGTTGTGAATGATCGGGCGTCATGGTCGGGACAAGCTCGACCATGACGGAAAAGGGAGCTAATCCACCACAGCCAACCTCGGCCTTGGCGTCAGCACCAGACAGAAATGCCCGCGCGCATCGCCGCCCAGCACGAAGTGAAACGGCGCGAAGTGCTGCATCAGCGGCTCCTCATACAGCGCCACCGCCGCCTTGCGGCACAGCAGGAACTTTGGCGCGGCGACAATATCCTCGCGGTCGATGATGCCCATCACGACCCAGTCGGGGTTCTTTTCCAGCCAGTCATTCACGGCGGTGACGAGGAAGGGATAGCCCGGATGCAGCATGTCATCGAGGCAGATCAGCCCTTGCGGATGGATCGCGTCGAGCGCCAGCGCCAGATCATGTGTCAGCGCCTCGGGTGAATGCTCGCCATCGATGTGGATGAAACGCGCTTTCAGGCCCGTGTCGCCGCACACGCGCGCCGTGAACTGCGCTGGCGTGAGATCGGCGCTGGAAGCCTTCCAGCTCTGGTAGCGCGGCTCGACGAGGCCATATTTTTCGCCATGGGCAATGAAGTGGCTTTCTACCTTGTCATTGGGCCATGAGAACACATCCATGCCGATGGCTTGCTCGCCCTCATTCAGCGCCAATGCCAGCGCGATAAGATAACGCCCCTCAAAAGCGCCAATCTCGGCAACATGGCCACGGATGCCGTGCGTGCTCTGGTGCGTGAGGAGCCAGGCCGAGATGGCGGTGGCAAAGCGCGAGGACATGCCTCGCACCTGCTCGAAGCCATCCTCCAGATAGGCATCGACACCCTCATGGCCGGAATGGGCCAGCGTCGCCTCAATGTCGGTGACTTCGCTCATAAATCAGCGCCGACCGCCGAGGAGTGAGCCCAGCACACCGCGCACGATGGCTGTGCCGATCTGCCGGCCAACGGATGAGGCAACAGAGCGCGCTGCGGAGGTCGCGATTTTCTCCGCCATGGATTGTGGTGCGCGCCCACCGCGCCCCTTGCCAGCCGGGGCAGGGGAGGAGCCGCCAAGGATGCTGTCCAGCATGCCGCCAAGCCCACCAGAGGAGCCTTGTGTTGGCGCGGGCTGGCCGGGGTTGGCGGGATCGAGGCCCTTGCGGCCCATCAGGATTTCATAAGCCGACTCGCGGTCGACCTCTTTTTCGTATTTCCCGCGGAAATCAGAGCCGGCAATGGCGGCCTTGCGGGTGGCCGCATCAATCGGGCCGACCTGCGCCATGGGCGGGGCCACAAGCGCGCGCTCGACCACGGTTGGCGTGCCCTTGGGATCAAGGAAAGACATCAGCGCCTCGCCAACCGCGAGTTCGGTGATGGCGGTCTCGGTCTTGAATTTCGGGTTCTGCCGGAAGGTCTCGGCTGCCGCCCGCACGGCCTTCTGATCGCGCGGGGTGAAGGCGCGCAATGCATGCTGCACGCGGTTGCCAAGCTGGGCCAGCACCGTGTCCGGGATGTCGAGCGGGTTCTGCGAGACAAAATACACGCCGACGCCCTTGGAGCGGATGAGCCGCACCACCTGCTCGACAGCGGTGAGCAGCGCCTTGGGCGCGTCCTTGAACAACAGGTGCGCCTCATCGAAGAAGAAGACGAGCTTGGGCTTTTCCAGATCGCCCACCTCGGGCAGCGCCTCGAAAAGTTCGGAGAGCATCCAGAGCAGGAAGGTGGTGTAGAGCCTCGGGTTCTGCATCAGCTTGTCGGCGGCGAGGATGTTGACGACGCCGCGCCCCTCAGCATCCGTGTTGATCAGATCCTCGATGTTGAAGGCCGTCTCGCCAAAGAAATGCTCGCCCTTCTGGTTTTCCAGCACCAGCAATTGCCGCTGGATCGAGCCGACGGATTGCGTGGCGATGTTGCCGTATTTGGCGGTGAGTTCCTGCGC
>JBOFIL010000536.1:0-2872 GCA_051650165.1 Allobosea sp. | reverse complement strand
CGTCCTGCCCCGTGCTGCAACATGCAACACCAGGTCAATCGCGACGTCTGTTTTAAGCCAATGTCCGGGAAGCCAGCAGCATGCTGCGACTGATTCCGAACCCCACAACCGTGAGCCAAAATACCCTCCGCCACGGAATGAACAAAATCACGCTTTCTTTCGATCTGTTACATGAAGCATAAACTTAATGTTGCTGAACAAGTTATTTCCAAAACAGCGGTTTTTGCAAATGCGAAGGCCCGGCGAGCTGCAAAGCTGCCGGGCCTTGTAAACATTGTTAACAGGCGGTTTTCGTGGGCTCAGTTGGCCTTGCGCCGCAGGAATGCCGGAATCTCCAGCTGGTCATCATCCAATGAGCGCTGAGCCGGCTGACGACCGTGCTGATCAAGCTGCCCTTGCGCCATGCGCGGCTCGGGTGAGGCCGTGCGACGCATGTATTCAGCGTGGGCCGGGCTCGGTGCCGGGCTAGCTGCAACGGGCTGGCGCGGGGCTGCCTGTGGCGGCTGTGCAGCTTCCTGGCGTGGCGCAAGCTGGCTCTCATGCGCCTCATCCTTGCGGCCAAAGCCGAAGGAGGCAAGCTTCTGCATCAGCGAACCATGCCGCGCCTCGGCCTGTGGCTGGGGTGCGGGGCTTGCGGTGGTCGTGCGGGCCGCAATCAGCTCCTGGGCAGGCTGGGGCAGTTCATCAACGCGTGGCATCCGAACAGGGCGAACTGCAACGCGCTCTGGCGCAGGCGGGATGAACGCTTCTTCGAGACGCGCCTCAACCACAGGCTCAGGTTCACGGGCGATCGGCGTCGGCTCGGCAATCTGCTGGCCGCGCGGGGCAACAGGCTCAAGCCGGATGCCATCGCCATAGGCGGCCAGTGGCGCTTCCAGAACGGGTGATGGGGCTGGCGCGGAAAGCGGCTGGGCAGCCTGCACGCGGGCAGCGGCAGTGGCGAGACGCTGGCGGGCCTCGGCCTTCAGGCGCTCTGCCACCTCGGCAATGCGGGCCTCGGTGCTGTTCAGCTCCTCGCGGGTCACAGCCGGTTTGTCGATGCCGGTGGCAACAACCGAGACGCGGATCACGCCATCCAGCGATTCGTCGAAGGTGGCGCCCACGATGATGTTGGCTTCCTGGTCCACTTCCTCACGGATGCGGGTGGCGGCCTCATCGACCTCATAGAGCTTCATGTCACGCCCGCCGGTGATCGAGATCAGCAGGCCGCGTGCGCCCTTCATGGATGAATCATCCAGCAGCGGGTTGGAGACTGCGCCCTGAGCGGCGGCCAATGCGCGCTTTTCGCCGCTGGCCTGGCCGGTGCCCATCATCGCCTTGCCCATGCCGCGCATTACGGCGCGCACATCGGCGAAATCGAGGTTGATCAGGCCGGGGCGCACCATCAGATCGGTGATGCAGGCAACGCCTGAATAGAGCACCTGGTCAGCCATGGCGAAGGCATCCGCGAAGGAGGTGGCTTCGGTGGCGATGCGGAACAGGTTCTGGTTGGGAATGACGATCAGTGTGTCGACCGCCTCGGCCAGCTCGCTGATGCCGCTCTCGGCCATGCGCATGCGGCGATGTCCCTCGAACATGAACGGCTTGGTGACAACACCAACCGTGAGGATGCCCATGTCACGCGCGGCGCGCGCCACGACAGGGGCTGCGCCCGTGCCGGTGCCGCCGCCCATGCCGGCGGTGATGAACACCATGTGCGCGCCGGAGAGATGATCGCGAATCTCGTCGATCACTTCTTCTGCTGCCGCGCGGCCAATTTCGGGCTGCGAGCCAGCACCAAGGCCCTCGGTGACCTCAAGGCCCATCTGGATGATGCGCGGGGCCTTGGAGAGGGCCAGTGCCTGTGCATCGGTGTTGGCGACAACGAAATCGACGCCCTCCAACCCGGCCTCGATCATGTTGGTAACGGCATTGCCGCCGCCGCCGCCGACACCGAAAACGGTGATGCGCGGCTTGAGTTCGCGAATGTCCGGCGCTTGAAGTTTCATGACCGTGTGTCTCCGGTTGGCGGCAGAGGGGGGAATGCCTGGAAGGGGATGGGAAAGGTTTTCATCGACAGCTTGTCCATCGTCAGAAGCTCTCCTTCAGCCAGCGCCCGACGCGGTTGAAATAGCCATCGGTGCCGGTTGCGAAGAAGGATTGCCCGACGCGGGGCTCGAAATGCTCGATATGCGCGACCTGCGGGTAGACCAGCAGGCCAACGGAAGATGAGAAGGCCGGGCCGCGCGCGGCCTCGGGGAGGCCCTTGATGCCGAGCGGGCGGCCAATGCGCACCTGCCCGCCCAGAATGCGGCGGGTGAGCTCTGGCAAGCCGGTGAGCTGGCTGCCGCCACCTGTCAGCACAATGCGGCTGTTGGCATCGGGCGCATAGCCGGCGCTCTTGAGCCGGTCGCGGATCAGCTCAAGGATTTCCTCGGCACGCGGGCGGATGATCGAGATCAGCTGAGATTTCGGCACATGGTTCGGTGTCGTATCATCATCGACATGCGGCGCCGAAATCATGTCGCGCTCGTCGGACGGGCTCGAGAGCGCCGAGCCATGCAGCGTCTTCAGCCGTTCCGCCACCGCAACGCGCGTGGAGAGGCCGCGTGCCACATCCATGGTGATGTGATTGCCACCCACCGCCACCGCGTCGATATGGGTGAGGTGGCCATGGCTGAAAACACCAATGCTGGTGGTGCCGCCGCCAAGATCGATCACCGTCGCGCCCATTTCGGCTTCGTCATCGACCAGGGCTGACAAGCCCGAGGCATAAGGCGTTGCGACAACCGCCTCGATTTCGAGATGGCAGCGCTCGACCGCAAGCATCAGATTGCGCGCGGCAGCAGCTTCCGCCGCCACAACATGCATATCGACGGAGAGTTGCCGGCCA
>JBOFIL010000535.1:0-4890 GCA_051650165.1 Allobosea sp. | reverse complement strand
GCCCTCGCCAGCAGCACGAAAGCCAACCTCAAGCGTGTTGACGTTGGTCACCTGCGGGCGGATCACCGAGCCGATCGGATAGGGCAGCACATAATTCAGGCCTTCGCCCTTCTTGCCGACATAGCGGCCAAACATCATCTCAAGGCCGATTTCATTCGGGCGCACGGTATAGACACCAGTCGCCAGCCAGCCGAACAGCAACAGCAGCCCAGCAATGACCAAGCCTCGCCCACCAAGTGAGCCGCCTGGCATCATGTCTTTCAGCTTGTCCTGGCTGCGCCGCAGCATGGCTTCCAGATCGGGAGGGGTGCCCTGCGGGCCACCGCCGCCAGAACCACCACCGCCGCCCCATGGGCCGCCGCCGCCGCCACCACCGCCGCCTGATCCGCCGCGATTGCCCCAAGGGCCTCCACCGCCGCCACCATTGCCGCCGCTCTGATTACTCCAGGGCATATCCTGTCCTTCTCTCCCGGCCGCTTAATCAGCCAAACCTCATCATCGCGCCAGTTCTGGCTGCGTGTGCACAGCTGAATTGGGCATGAAGAGCCGCTTCGTCAACGGCCAATCGCGTTCTGACGTCGCTCAAGATCGACAAAGGTGAACGGATGTTCGTCATCCGGACCGGCTGAATGCATCACGCGCACAGTTTCCGTGAAATGTGCACGGTTGAAATCCGGGAAAAGCGCATCGCCCTGAGGCTTCGCATGAACCAGCGTCAGACACAGCTGAGTGACCAGTGGCAGCGTCTGCGCATAGACATCCGCCCCGCCCGCAATGGTCACGTGCGCAGCGCCCATCTTGGCCCCGACCTGCTGCGCCAGCGCCAGCGCCGCCTCAAGCGAATGCGCGACATGCACGCCTTCAGTTTCAAACGCAGCATCGCGCGTCAGGACAATGGTCTCGCGGCCCGGTAGTGGCTTGCCAATAGAAAGAAACGTCTTGCGCCCCATCACCATCGGTGTGCCGAGCGTGATCTGCCGGAAGCGTTTGAGATCACTTTTCAAGCGCCAGATCAGGCGGTTGTCATCGCCGATCACGCGGTTGTCGGCCAATGCCGCGACTATGATGAGGGGGAGGGTCATTCTGATTCAAACGGCAACAGCTTATCTCGGACCCATGCCGCAAGCTGCTGCTCTGTCACCTCACCAGCGGCGAGGGCGAGTATCAATGCGACAGCCTCGGCATTATCTGCCTTCAGCTCAAAACCATGAACGACAAGAAACGCCTCCATCACCACCAGCGCAGTGCGCTTGTTCCCGTCGATGAAAGGATGATTCCTGGCAATTCCGTAGGCGTAGGCTGCGGCAAGTTCAGAGATGTCCTCAGCGCCATATTGCGCTTTCATCTGGGGGCGAGCGAGCGCCGACTCGAGCAGCCCAGGATCACGGATGCCCGCCGCACCGCCATGCACTGATATCTGCTGATCGTGGAAACTGATCGCATCGTCGATATCGATCCAAACCCAGCCCGACATGAACGCTACTTCGCAAGCTCACGCAGGGCTTCGAACCGCTTATGCATGACGTATCGCGCGGCCTCGACCTTCCGGTCAAAATCAGGTTGCGAAGCACGCAACATGAACCCGGCACCAGACTTGTGAAGGTGCACGACTTCGCCTTCCTTGACATTGAGATCCAGCAACACGTCTTTGGGAAGGATCACACCCACCGAATTCCCGATCTTTCGAAGTTTCAGCACAGTCATATCATCATCTCCGATGTTATAACTTGAATAATAACATCGATGGAGCCAAGCAGCAATCGCCTCACACCGCTATCGGGGCCTTGATGGCGGGGTGCGGATCATAACTCTCAATCACCACATCCTCAAAGCGCAACGCATCCAGCGCGGTCACAGGTCGCGCGAAACGCAATGTCGGCAGCGGACGGATGTCACGAGCCAGCTGCAACTCAGCCTGCTCGATGTGGTTTATATAGAGATGTGCATCACCCAGCGTGTGCACGAAATCGCCGGGTTTCAGCCCTGTGACCTCTGCCACCATGTGCGTGAGAAGCGCATAGGAGGCGATGTTGAACGGCACGCCGAGAAAAATATCCGCCGAGCGCTGATACAATTGGCAGGAGAGCTTGCCGTCAGCCACATAGAACTGAAACAGGCAGTGGCAGGGCGCTAGCGCCATCTGCTCGATCTCCGCCGGGTTCCAGGCCGAGACCACAAGCCGGCGCGAATCCGGATTGCGCCGGATTTCATTCACCACCCAGGCGATCTGGTCGATGGTGCGGGCGGGATCATCCTTGGTGGGTGCCGCCCAGCTGCGCCATTGCCGGCCATAGACGGGGCCCAGATCGCCATTCTCATCAGCCCATTCGTCCCAGATGGTGACGCCGTTATCCTGCAAATAGCGCACATTCGTGTCGCCCTTGAGGAACCAGATCAGCTCATGGATGATGGATTTGAGATGCAGTTTCTTGGTGGTGACCAGTGGAAAGCCTTCGCTCAAATCAAAGAGCATCTGGTGGCCGAACACGGCACGCGTCCCGGTTCCGGTCCGGTCTGATTTGAGCGTGCCCTCGCGCAGCACGCGCTCGAGAAGATCGTGATACTGGCGCATCCGGTGGTTCTAGCGCTCTTTCCGGCGATTCGGGAGAGGGCGTTGATGGCAGCAGCAATGCTTGCTCACACAATAAAAGCACTCATTTGCGCGCCACGTCCGGCCAATTGGCATCGCCCGTCTTGATGAAGCCTGGAATGTCTTGCTCCCAACGCGTCTTGATCTCAGCATTGTAGTTCAGGAACAGCCGACCATCGACAATGCGCCAATGCTGCGGGTCGCCCTTGGCCTTGTACCCCTGCGCCGCCGCCCAGGCGCAATGCCCACCATAGGCTGGCGCAAATTTTGTCGGTTCAGCAGCAAAGGCATCGCGGTTGGCGGCAGAGGCAAAGCGCCATGTCGCGCCCTGCCATTGATGCGTGAAGCGCGAGGAACCCGCAACGGGCTTGCCCTCGCTGAAATACGCCACGACATCATGCCCAGCCGCCCCTGTGCGCGAGAGCAGCCCGGTGTAGATCGCTCCCGCCTGCGCATGAGCGGTTTGGGGCATCGACGCCATCGCAGCTGGTGTGAGCACGGCGAGCAGGGCACTTACGGTCAGGCGCATGGAGAGTTCTCCTTGTGATGCATCTGATAATGCTGGATCGGCACCATGACCGCCAGACACGAAGCTCTCGCGCACCATCACATCCTTGGGAAAGTCGTGTCATTTGCACATACCCGCCATCGCACCTATATTCCCGTTGCCGGCCACAAGCCGGCTATGGCGATAAACGGCGATCGGAATAAGCTTTTCGGACCCGGGGGCGGTACCCGGCGCCTCCACCCAAGCCCTTGGCAAACAAGGGTTTCGGCGGGGGCGAAATAGGATCGACGAGGGTGTAAAGGGTCTGTCTTTTGCTCGGCATGGTTCCGCCGTTATCGGGCCGTAAGCATAGTTGCCAATGACAACAATGCGCGTGTTGCCGTCGCCGCGTAAGCGGTGCTAGCGCACAAAACCAAGTCCTTGCGCTTCGCAGCGTAAGGCGGGGCCCGGAGGAGCCTGGCAACAGAATCCTCCACCTACTCCCATCTCTCCGCGAGCCAGGCTCCTCCTGCCTTCCCGGACAAGATTTGGGAGCCTGGCAACAGAATCCTCCACCTACTCCCATCTCTCCACGAGCCAGGCTCTTCCAGACTTTTCCCGGCGTGAATGCGGATCGCCTCTCGCCTTCCCGGCGGAATCGGCTAGATTCATGCCATGAGCAAAGATCTGATCCGCTATGATTTGATGGTGCAGGATGCGCTGAAAGGCGTGCTGCGCAAGCTGTTGACTGATGCCGCGCGCGATGGCCTGCCCGGCGAACATCATTTCTACATCACCTTCCGCACTGGCCTGCCGGGTGTGCGGCTCTCGCAGCGCATGCGCGACAAATATCCCGACGAGATGACCATTGTTCTCCAGCACCAGTTCTGGGATCTGGGCATCACCGAGCATTCCTTTGAGGTCGGCCTGTCCTTTGGCGGCGTACCGGAGCGGCTGCTGGTGCCGTTTGATGCCATCACCGGCTTCTTTGATCCTTCCGTGCAGTTCGGGCTGAAATTCGAGCAGCACGAAATCGCCAATGAGGGCGATGATGACATCGCTGGCGACAACATCCCGCAGGCTGCCGCGCCCCGCGCGCTTCGCAGTGTGCCGACTGCCTCCGAGGATGATGAGGTTCCGGCCAAGCCCGCGCCAAAGACCGCTGCAAAGACGCGCGCCAAGGCCGCTGAGGGTAAATCCAGTGAGGGCAAACCTGCTGCGGCAAAAGCTGACAGCAAGAAAGCGGATGACACGCCTGCCGAGAAAGAGGCCGCAGCGAGCGATGGCGGCGCCAAGGTGCTGAGCCTCGACGCCTTCCGCAAAAAAACCTGACACCAGCTCACACGCGGGGCAGCCATGGCAGACATCATCAACCTGCGCCGCGCCCGAAAAGCCAAGGCAAAATCGCAGGCTGAAACGCTGGCGGGCAATAACCGCCTGGCCTTTGGCAGGACCAAAGCCGAGAAGCAGCAAAGCGCAGCTATCAAATCGCTGGAGGCGCGCCAGCTTGATGGCCACAAGCGCACGCCAGATAACGACTGACGCACATGCCAGCAGGCGTCATCAAGCGCTCCATCTCGATCTCCGGCCATTCCACCAGCGTCTCGCTGGAGGAGCCGTTCTGGGAAGGCCTCAAGGAGATGGCAGCGATGCGCGCCCAGCCACTCGCCGTTCTGGTGCGCGAGATGGACGCAACGCGGGGCGAAGCGAACCTCTCATCCGCGCTCCGGCTCGCCGTGCTGGCGCATTATCGCGATGGCGGACAGCGCCGCGGCTAGCGCACCGGCAATATCTGCAAGGGTGGCGGCAAGGG
>JBOFIL010000534.1:0-7646 GCA_051650165.1 Allobosea sp. | reverse complement strand
AACGCCTCGGCGCGGATGTGATGAACATGAGCGTCGGCAATTCCTCCGTGAAGAAGGGCGAGACGCTGGTCGACACCGCCGCAACGCTCAACGCGATGCGGCCGGACATTCTGGTGGTGCGGCATCATTCGGCGGGTGCGGTGAATTTGCTGGCGCGAAAGGTCGATTGCTCGGTGGTCAATGCCGGCGATGGCGCGCATGAACACCCCACGCAGGGCCTATTGGACGCGCTCACCATCCGGCGCAATCGCGGCCAGATCGCGGGGCTCACCGTGGCGATCTGCGGCGACATTCTGCATTCGCGCGTGGCGCGCTCCAATATCATTTTGCTCAATGCGCTTGGCGCGAAAGTGCGCGTGATCGCGCCCTCAACGCTTCTGCCCGCGGGCATTGAGCGCATGGGTGTGAGCGTGTTCACCGATATGCGCGAGGGGCTGAAGGGCGTCGACATCATCATGATGCTGCGCCTCCAGCTGGAGCGGATGAGCGGCTCGTTCGTGCCCTCGATGAAGGAATATTTCCGCTATTATGGGCTGGATGAAGAAAAGCTGGCGCTCGCTAATCGCGATGCACTGGTGATGCATCCGGGGCCGATGAATCGCGGCGTTGAGATCGCGACCTCCGTGGCCGATGGCGCGCAATCGCTGATCCGCGAGCAGGTCGAGATGGGCGTCGCGGTGCGCATGGCTGTGCTGGATGCGCTCTCGCGCCAGATGAGGAATGCATGAGGGGCCATGCGCAACTTGCTCATCTGGGCCGCCGACACTCTCGCCGCCAAGGCGAAATGGCTGATGCTGGGGCTCGCCGCCTTCTGGGCGCTGCTGCTGTTGCAGATGGCATCGGGCGGGGCAGGACCGCTGGCGCTGAGCATGGTGGCGTTGTTTGGTCTGCTCACAATCGCTCTGGCCTGGGCGCTGGTGGCCTTCTGGCGGCGCGTGTTCGATCTGGTGGAACCCGATGAGTGAGTTGAAACCTCTGGCCATCATCAATGCGTGCCTTGCCGGTGATCAGCGCGCACGCATTGGCGCGCTGGTGCAGGGCGGGCTGATGACTGGCCTCGGGCCGGATGTAAAAGCCGGCAGCCTGCCGGAAGCCTGCGACATCATCGACGCCAAGGGGCTTGTCCTCAGCGCCGGGCTCATCGATCTCTCTGCCCATTGCGGAGAGCCGGGCGGCGAGCATCGCGAGACATTGCGCACAGCCAGCGAAGCGGCGGCGGCGGGCGGTGTCACCACCATCGTGGCGCGGCCTGACACTGACCCGGTGACGGATGACCCCGCCATCATCGATTTTCTCAAGCGCCGCGCCCGCGACAAGGCCATCGTGACCATCCTGCCCGCTGCCGCCATCACCAAGGGCATGGCGGGCAGGGAAATGACCGAGTTCGGCCTATTGCGCGAGGCCGGCGCGGTTGCCTTCAGCGATGGCAAGCAATCGATCCATAATGCGCAGGTGATGCGCCGCGCGATGATCTATGCCCGCGATCTTGGCGCGCTGATCATGCACCATGTCGAGGATGCGGACCTTGCTGGGTCGGGCGTCATGGCCGATGGCGAATTCGCCACACGGCGCGGATTGCCGGGCTTCCCGCGCGACGCCGAGACCATCATTCTGGAGCGGGATTTGCGGCTGGTCGCCATGACCCGTGCGCGCTACCACGCCGCCATGATCTCGACGGTGGAGAGCGTTGCGCTGATCGCGCGCGCGAAAGAGCAGGGCCTTCCCGTCACCTGCGGCGTCTCGATCAACTCATTGACATTGAACGAGAATGACATTGGCGATTACCGCACCTTCTGCAAGCTTTCGCCCCCGCTGAGGCGCGAGGATGAGCGGCTGGCTCTGGTGCAGGCGCTCAGCGATGGCGTGATCGATGTGGTGGTGTCGGATCATGACCCGCAGGATGTCGAGACCAAGCGCGTGCCCTTCGCGGAGGCCGCCAATGGCGCCATCGGGCTGGAGACGATGCTCTCCGCTGGCATGCGCCTGGTCCATGCCGGCTTGATCGACCTGCCGCGCCTGCTAGAGGCGCTGAGCGCTGCGCCCGCCAACCTCATCGGCATTCCCGCCGGCAGGTTGGCGGTTGGCGCACCGGCTGACCTCATCCTGATCGATCCGGATGAGCCATGGGTGTGCGACAAGCAAAAGCTGAAATCACGCGCCAAGAACTCGCCCTTCGATGAGGCGCGCATGACCGGGCGGGTTACGCTCACCATGGTCGGCGGCGCGGTGGTGCATCGCTCTGGCGGCGTCTAAGCCGCTCGTGTAGCGTGAATGCCTGTTCCAGATTGTCGGCCCACGCGGAGTGAGTACCCATGCCTGAATCGATGAACTGGGCGCTGGCCGGGCCTTACTTCGCCGGCGCGCTGATCATTGGCTACCTGATTGGCTCGATCCCTTTCGGTGTGGTGCTCACCAAGCTCAGCGGCGGGCCGGATTTGCGCACCATCGGCTCCGGCAATATCGGAGCAACCAATGTGCTGCGCACCGGCAACAAGAAGCTGGCGGCGCTGACCTTGCTGGGCGACATGCTCAAGGGCACGCTGGCCGTCTGGCTGGGGTGGCAGTTCGGGCCGACCACGGCGCTGCTGGCAGCGCTGGGGGCGTTTCTTGGGCATCTTTTCCCGGTGTGGCTAGGCTTCAAGGGCGGCAAGGGCGTTGCGACCTTTCTGGGCTGCCTGCTTGGCCTCAAGGCGTTGTCAGGCGGCGTTTTCATTCTCATCTGGCTCGGCATTGCTGCGCTGACGCGTTATTCCTCGCTGGCAGCGCTCATCGCCAGCGCCGCCATGCCGCCGCTGCTCTGGTGGCTGGGGGAGAAGCAGATGGCCGAAATGGCGCTGCTGCTGGCCGTGCTGCTGTGGTTCGTGCACCGCGAGAACATCAAGCGGCTAATCGCCGGCACTGAAGGCAAGATCGGGCAAAAGTGATGCCCATTTCGCTGTCTGATGAGCAAAGGCTCGATTGGCTGCGCCTGATCCGCACCGAGGGCGTCGGCCCACGCACCTTCCAGTCTCTCATCAACCGCTTTGGTAGCGCGCGTGCCGCGCTGGACGCATTGCCCGATGTTTCGCGCCGCGCCGGCAGGCCTGTGGCGCCTTGCAGCATGGCAGATGCCGAGCGCGAGATGCTGGCTGCAAGGCGCATTGGCGTGCGCTTCATTGCGCTAGGCGAGGCAGAATACCCCGCCGCCTTGCAGGCCATTGACAGCGCGCCGCCCTTGCTTGGCGTGCGTGGCAATCTGGCGGTGCTGCGCAAGAGTTTTGTCGGCATTGTCGGCTCGCGCAATGCGTCGGCACTAGGGCTGAAATTCACGCATCAATTGGCGCGGGCACTGGGCGAGGCGGACTATGCCATCGCGTCGGGCCTTGCGCGCGGGATTGATACGGCTGCGCATGAATCGAGCCTTGAGACCGGCACAGTCGCGGTGCTGGCTGGCGGGCCGGATTATATCTCTCCGGCACAGAACGAGGCCCTGTTTCATCGCATTCTTGATCATGGTGCCGCCATCAGCGAAATGCCGGTGGGCTATGAGCCGCGGGCGCGCGATTTCCCGCGGCGCAACCGAATTGTGTCAGGGCTATCGCTGGGCACGGTGGTTGTGGAGGCGGCCAAGGGCTCCGGTTCGCTGATCACAGCCAGGTTCGCGCTGGAACAGGGCAGGGAGGTGTTTGCGGTGCCCGGTTCGCCATTGGACCCGCGCGCCGCCGGCACCAATGCGCTGATCCGCGATGGCGCAACCCTGTGCTGCGAGGCCGCGCATGTGATTGAGGCGTTGCAGCCGCAACTTGATCTGGGCCGGGAGGCGTTTCCAGCCGGCCGTGGCTTTGTACGTGATCCGGGCCAGACCCGGCAGCATGAACAGCTGTGGGATGAGTTGCCTCTCGTCGATGTGGCGGAGCCCCCTTTCGCTGCTTCTGGAGAGCAGGAGTGGACCAGCGCCGAGGAAGAACCTGCATCATTTCCGCAGCTTCGCAGCCGTTTGCTTCAGCTGGTTGGCCCCACGCCTGTCATGATTGATGACCTGATCCGCGAAATCGGCGATCCGCCGCGCCATGTGCAGATGGCGCTCATGGAGCTGGAACTCGATGGGCTGGTGCTGCGTCATGCCGGCCAGCGCGTCTCACGCACAAGCTGAGCCGCTGTCAGCGATCTGTGCGCTCGGATTGCGCCGCAGCTTCGACCTGCGCCATATCAAGAAAATACACGAGAAGATCGAGCTTGGCGGAACGCGCCATGTTTGCCATCTCGCCAGTCATGGAGGCGACATAGCGCGCCACCTCATGCTGCAAGGCAGACCACTCCTCGCTGTCGGGCGCTGCGGCGCTGCCAGGCAAATCGGGGTCGTTAGGTGTGTTCGCTGACATTTCCGCTCGATTGTTAAGCGCAGTCTTAGACATTCTTCCATCCCACTTGGGTTGCAGTTAGGTTGTATTGCAACCAATGAGAGCATTACACCTAGTAATGGTTAACAATTTCTTCCGCAAGTGCCGTTGTCATTCGCGGCATGGTTGTGCATGCAAAATTCACTCAAGCAGAGTGTAGACAGGTGCCTTACTCGCTCAGCAGAAGAAAAGCCGGCAAGGTCAGCATGGAAAGCAGCGTCTGGATTGTGGTGATTTCTGCCATCAACTTGGCATCACCCCCCATTTGCCGCGCGAGGATATAAGCCGCTGTCGCTGTCGGCACAGCCGCTGCAATCATCACGGTTTGCAGGGCAACGCCTTGCACGCCAAGCATCCTCGCCAGCATGAATGCCAGCAGCGGCATCGCGATCAGCTTGAGGACAACAGCCAGCATCGTCGCGAGCCCGGGTTTGCGCAGGCGCGAAAGCTCCAGCCCGGCGCCCACAACGACCAAACCTGCGGCGAGCGCGGCGCGCGCGACAATATCGAGTGAAAGCTTCATGAAATCAGGGATGTGCTGCACAAATGGATGCAGCATCAGCCCGACGATGCATGACCACACGAACGGGTTGGCAAGGATCGTCTTGATCAAGGCCAGAACGGGAATCCGCGCGCCTGATGCGTGGCGCACCAGCACGGAGACGCACATAACATTGAGAAGCGGCACCATCGCCGCCACGGCCACCGCCATCAGCGCAAGGCCTTGCGAGCCAAACAGACTGCCGGCCAGCGAGATGGCGACAAAGGTGTTCCAGCGCGTCGCGCCCTGAAAAATCGATGTATAAGCCGGGCCGTCAATCCCGATCTTATGCAGGAAAGGGCGCAGCAATGTCAGGCTGCCGGCAACAATCAGGATGGCGCCAACCAGCGCGGCAGCCACGCCAAACAGCGGCGTTCCGGCGAGGTTCGCCATGGCCAGCGTCTGGATAATTACCGCAGGGAAGAACACGAGATAGGTGATGCGCTCAAAGCCCGCGAACGCCGCCTCATTGATGATGCTCAGTCGCTTGAGGGCATAGCCCATTGCGATAATGAGAAAAACGCCAGCAAGGCTTGTGATGGCCATGTTCATTGTGCGGCGATTCTCCAACGCGCAATCTTCACGATAACGACCATGCCCGGCCAGCATGGGCAACCAACATAAACGCCGGTTCACCCCCCGCCTGCCGCAATTCAGCCTGCATTGGTTCAGCCGCCATTCAACGCCAATCTGGCAATTCAGGTTAACCGGAGCAAATCCAGCCTGCCACCGACCGATGTGGTAGACTTCTCAAAATAGCGCTCTGGCACATGCCGGCGCAGCAGGAGCCTGAAGATGATTGCGCGCAATCCCATCCGCAAGAATACCCGCACCGGCGCGGGCTTCGGCCTCCTCATCGGCCTTATCGGTATTGCGGTGTCGGGCTGCGTCTCGACCGCAGTCGTGGCCCAGCCGGGCTACTATCAGACATCTCCGATGTATCAGGATGACTTCATCTACAGGCAGCCGCAGCGCCGGGGCCACTACCAGCAGCTGGGCTATTACCAGCAGCCGGGATACTATCAGGACCAGGGCTACTATGACCATGGCCGGCGCGAGCGCGGCTATTATCACCAGCCGCAGGGGCGCTATGCACCCCAGCCGCAATTCTATGACCGCGAAGCCGCCAAGGACCATTGGCGCGCCCAGAAGGAAGCGCAGAAGCGCGCCTTCAAGCGCGGCGACTATGCCCAGCCTCAGGTGTTCCAGGCGCCGGGCGTTGGCGGCGGGTTTGGCGGCGGCGCAGGCAATCCATTCCGTGGCGGCGCAGGCGCAACCGCAAACTGATTGGCCAAACTGACGCCAGTCTCATGGCTCTCTACAACCTGGAGAGGCGGTCCAGCGCCCCTTGCAGGATGTAGGCAGCGGCCATCTTATCCACAACTTCCGCCCGCTTCGCGCGTGAGGCATCAGCCTCCAGCAGCGCGCGGGTGACAGCCTGCGTCGACATGCGCTCGTCCTGGAAGATGATGGGCAGCTCTGTCAGCGGCACAAGGTTGCGCACAAAGGCGCGGGTGGATTGCGCCCTCGGGCCCTCGGTCCCGTCCATGTTGATAGGCAGGCCGATGATGAGCGCCGCCACCTCGAACTTGGCTGCCAGTGCCAGCATTGCCTTCACATCAGGCGTGAACTTCACGCGTTTGATGGTTTCAAGCGGCGTCGCAATGCATCGCTCCACATCCGACAGCGCAAGGCCGATGGTCTTGGTGCCAAGATCAAGCCCGAGCAAGCGCGCATGGCGGGGCAGGGTCGTCAGGCTTTCAAGCGGCATGATCATGAGCAGGCCATAACGCGGCTTGATGCCGATGTCGCTCTCCAAAGTCGCCTGCTTGTGCGCATCGCGCATTGCCGCGCTGCGCTGACGCGGCTATAGCCGCCATATTCTGGTTTACCCCAACGGGAGCTTTCGATGACGGTTGACGCCGCCACCGTGAAACGCGTCGCGCATCTGGCGCGCATTGCGCTTGCAGATGCAGATGTCGCCAAGATGCAGGGCGAGTTGAACGCCATCCTCGGCTTTGTTGCCCAGCTTGACGAGGTGGATGTCGCTGGCATCGAGCCGATGACCTCGGTGACGCCGATGCAGATGGTGATGCGGCAGGATGTCGTGAATGATGGCGACAAGGCCGGCGACATTCTCGCCAACGCGCCGGCTGGCGAGGATGGCTATTTCATGGTTCCCAAGGTGATCGAGTGAGCGCTGCCGATATGTCCGATCTCACACGCCTTAGCATTTCTGATCTGGCCCAAGGCTATCGCAACGGCGTGTTCTCGCCGCTGGAGGTAACCAAGGCCTATCTGGCCGCCATGGAGAAGGGCCGCGCGCTCAATGCCTATGTGCTGGAGACGCCGGACCACGCCTTGAAAGCCGCTGAGGCGAGCGAGATGCGCTTTGCCGCCGACCGCAAGAGCCATGTGCATGAGGCTCGCCCGCTTGAGGGCATTCCGCTCGGCATCAAGGATCTGTTTGCGACTGCTGGCGTGCGCACCACGGCCTGCTCGAAAATACTTGGCAATTTCATCCCCGCCTACGAGTCGACCGTCACCGCCAATCTCTGGCGCGATGGCGCGGTGATGCTCGGCAAGCTCAACAATGACGAGTTCGCCATGGGCTCCTCCAACGAGACCTCGGCCTTCGGGCCCGTGGTCAACCCTTGGCGGCGCAAGGGCTCGAATGTTGGCGCAACAGCTGGCCAGATCGAGGGCGCGCATCTGGTGCCCGGCGG
>JBOFIL010000533.1:0-2734 GCA_051650165.1 Allobosea sp. | reverse complement strand
CTGATGAACCGCGCGGCGCATGTTTTGGAGACGCGCTGACATGACCACCGACGCCATGCCGAATCACAAGATCGCACTCTTCATCGATGGCGCGAATTTCTATGGCACCGCCAAGCAGCTTGGCTTCGAGATCGATTATCGCCGGCTGCTGAAGGAATTCCAGGGGCGTGGTTTTCTCCTGCGCGCCTTTTATTACACCGCGTTGGTGGAGAGCGAGGAATACTCCTCCATCCGCCCGCTAGTTGACTGGCTGGATTATAATGGCTTCCGCGTTGTCACCAAGCCGGTGAAGGAATTCACCGATGCCAGCGGGCGTCGCCGCTTCAAGGGCAACATGGATGTCGAGCTGACCATCGATGCCATGGAGCTTTCCCCCCATATTGACCAGATGGTGCTGTTTTCAGGCGATGGTGATTTCACGCCGCTGGTGATCGCGATGCAGCGCAAGGGCGTGAAAGTTTCGGTGGTTTCCACCGTGACAAGCAACCCGCCGATGATAGCGGATGATCTGCGCCGCCAATGCGATGAGTTCATCGATCTGGCGCAGCTCATGCCGCGCATTGGCCGCGACCCTGGAGAAAAGACCGATCGCGGCACACGCCCTGTGCCGGCAGGCACTCCCGCCAACCCCTCCCTTGAGCGGCGCTATGGCATCCGCCGCGGCGACGAGGAATAGGCCAAGCCAACTTTCAGGCGAGCTTTGGCAGCGCTCTGCCGCTACGGCAGCTTGACCTTGGCCCGCGAGTGTCCATTCTCCCGTCAACAACAATCACATGGGAGGACTACATGACCACTGGTTCAAGCCTGAACCGCCGTCTGCTGCTCGGCAGCCTTGCCATTGGCGCAGCAGGAGCGGCCGTCTCGGCGCGCTCTGGCTTTGCGCTCGCACAAGCCCCTGCCGCGCCCGCAGCCCCTCCCCCGCCGCCGGCCTTCACCTTGCCGGCCTTGGGCTATCCTTATGAGGCGCTTGAGCCCCATATCGACACCGCCACCATGCGCGTGCACCATTCAGGCCACCACAATGCCTTCATCGGCAACCTCAACACACTTGCAGGCCAGTGGGACGGGTTGAGGGCTGCCAATACCGAGGCGATCCTGCGCGATCTTTCACAGGTTCCCGAAGCGCAGCGGACGGGCGTGCGCAACAATCTGGGCGGCCATTGGAACCATGCCTATTTCTGGAACCTTATGACGCCGGGCGGCGCGAACGCCCCGGTCGGCCCGCTGAAAGCCGCGATTGAAGGCGCATTTGGCTCCATCGCCAATATGGTCATCGCCTTCAATGCCGCCGGCATGGGCCGCTTTGGTTCGGGCTGGGCGTGGCTGATCGTCGACAAGGATGGCAAGCTTGCCATCGTCAACACGCCCTATCAGGACACGCCGCTGGAGCTGGGCGCGAAAGCCGTCGTCATCGGCTGCGATGTCTGGGAACATGCCTATTATCTCAAGCACCAGAACCGCCGCGGCGATTACCTGCGCAGCTGGTGGTCCACCGTGAACTGGGACAAGGCCGCTGCTAATTTCGCCAAGGCTTGAGAATTTCGCCAAGGCTTGAGAAATTCCATCGTCATGGTCGGGCTTGTCCCGACCATCCACGACTTGAGAACTGCATCAAGTAGACGTGGGTGCTCGGCACAAGGCCGAGCATGACGCGCCGAAAGATTCTATCAGCCGCTTTTCATCAGCCGCTGCTTGTCGCGGTTCCAGTCGCGTTCCTTCTCGGTCTCGCGCTTGTCATGCAGCTTCTTGCCGCGCCCGAGGCCAAGCTCGATCTTGGCGCGGCCCTTGTCGTTGAAATAGATTTTCAAGGGCACGACCGTGAAGCCCTGGCGCTGGGTTGCGCCGATCAGCTTGTCGATTTCCTTGCGGTGCAAGAGCAATTTGCGCGGGCGCTTGCGCTCATGGTTGAAGCGGTTGGCCTGGAGATATTCCGGGATGTCGGCATTGAAGAGATAGAGTTCCTCGCCCATCGGCCCGGCATGGCTCTCGATGATGCTAGCCTTGCCGGCGCGGAGCGATTTCACCTCGGTGCCGGTCAGCGCAATGCCTGCCTCCCAGGTGTCCATGATTTCATATTCATAGCGCGCACGGCGATTATCGGCGGCGATTCGGTAGCGCTCGGTCGGATTGTTCATTGTTCTAGCTTAGCCGATCTTGCCATGGGCGCGAACCAGCGCCGCCATCGCCTGCGCGCTTTCTTCGCTGCGCCCGGCCAAGCCCGCCGCAACGCCGCGCTTGTCGGCCTCATTGCGGTTCTGGCTGAGCTTGAATTTGCCGGTGAGGCTGGTCACGTTCATCTCGATGCCGACAATGCCGCGCATCTGGGCGGCGATGAAAGGCTCCGGCGCATCACTCACCTGCCAATCGGAGCCCACGCCCGCCTCCTGCTGCGAGGTCAGCATATCGATCTGGCCGCGAAGCCATTCAGGGCTATCATCGACGCGCATGCCCCCGCGCGCCTGCACAACCACATAATTCCATGTCGGAACCACCTTGCCGGTTTCGCGCTTGGTCTCATACCAGCCAGGCGTGACATAGCGCTCGACCGACTGGAAAATCACCAGCGTCTCCGCCCCCGCCGCAATCTCCTGCCATTGGGGATTGGGGCGGGCGAGGTGCGCGCGCAGCACAAGCTCATCGCCATTTTCGATCACGATAAACGGAATCGGGTTGGCCATCAGCCCAGCTGGCCAACCCGATTCCGTTTATCGTGATCGAAAATGGCGATGAGCTT
>JBOFIL010000532.1:0-1426 GCA_051650165.1 Allobosea sp. | reverse complement strand
CAGGAGCTGGCCCGCCTTGGCGCACGCATCAAGCTCGATGGCGATCTCGCGATCATTGAGGGCGTGGACCAGCTCAAGGGTGCGCCGGTGATGGCAACGGACCTGCGCGCCTCGGTCTCGCTGGTTATTGCCGGCCTTGCCGCACAGGGCGAAACCATCATCAACCGCGTCTACCATCTCGATCGGGGCTTCGAGGCGCTTGAGGTCAAGCTCTCGCGCTGCGGCGCGGATGTGGAGCGCGTGAGCGGGTGACTTCCCTCTCCCCTTGCGGGAGAGGGTGGCGAGGCGAAAGCCGAGCCGGGTGAGGGGTCGATTTCCCCAGAGCCCCCTCATCCGGCGCTGCGCGCCACCTTCTCCCGCGAGGGGAGAAGGACAAACGCCCCCATTGACGATTGCGCCCAGTCTCGCCACATGCGGGCCATGGATATGCTCAAGCTTGTGGCGCTCGACGCCGATGATCTGGCGGTGATCTCCGCCCATATGCAGGATGCAGTGCTGAAGGCTGGCGACATTGCCTTCTGGCCGAAGGAAGCGCGACTCGCGATTGTCGCGCGCAGGTTTGATTGGGAAGGCCATGACAAGGGCGAGAACCGCCGCCGCTTGTCCGGGCTGCAATTTGGCCGCGTGACGCGCGTCCAGGCACTTGGGCTCGATCGCCAAGCCAAGGAGCGCGTGCTCAACCTGCTCTCCGTGACATTCGCGGCCCCGACCCTGGAGGCGCCAGAGGGCGAGGTCACGCTGACATTCTCGGATGGCGCGGCGCTGCGCCTGCATGTGGAGTGCGTGGAGGCACAGTTGACCGATCTCGGCCCGGTGTGGGAAGCCGCTGCCGCGCCCGAACATCCGGACGTGTGAGAGAAGCTGCCAACATGGCCTTCCGATTCGATACACGCGACGACGATTTTCCCTCTGCTTTCGCGCATCTGCTCGCGATGCGGCGAGAGGTTCCTGAGGATGTGGACAAGGTCGTTGCCGCCATCATCGAGGATGTGCGGGCACGTGGCGACATGGCGGTCATTGATTACACGCAGCGCTTCGACCGCCTGTCCCTGACGCCGGAAACACTGCGCGTCTCGGCTGATGAGATCGCCTCAGCCGTGAAGGCCTGCCCACCAGCGGCGCTGGCGGCATTGCGCTTTGCCCATGCCCGCATCATGGCTTTCCATGAGCGACAGAAGCCGGCAGATTGGCGTGGCACGGATGCCTCAGGCGTCGAGGCTGGCTGGCGCTGGACCGCCATAGAGGCCGTGGGCCTCTATGTGCCGGGCGGCACGGCGAGCTACCCTTCTTCCGTGCTCATGAACGCAGTGCCTGCCAAGGTGGCGGGGTGCCCGCGAATCGTGATGGTTGCGCCTGCGCCAGATGGCGTGCTCAACCCGCTGGTGCTGGCGGCGGCGGATCTTGCCGGCGTTGATGAAATTTATCG
>JBOFIL010000531.1:0-2952 GCA_051650165.1 Allobosea sp. | reverse complement strand
CCCCATCCACATCATCGGCGGCGGCCTTGCAGGATCGGAGGCCGCCTGGCAGGCAGCCAATGCCGGCGTGCCTGTGGTGCTGCATGAAATGCGCCCTGTTCGCGGCACGGATGCGCACAAGACCGACGGGCTGGCGGAGCTTGTCTGCTCCAACTCCTTCCGCTCCGATGATGCCGAGCAAAATGCCGTCGGCCAGCTGCATTGGGAGCTGCGGCGCATGGGCTCGATCATTCTGGAAGCGGGCGATGCGCATCAGGTGCCGGCTGGCGGGGCATTGGCAGTGGACCGCGATGGCTTCAGCCAGGCCGTCACTGCGGCCCTCGAAGCCCATCCGCTGATCACGATTGCGCGAGGCGAAATCGCCGGCCTGCCCCCGCAAGAGTGGGATAGCGTCATCATCGCGACCGGCCCCCTCACCTCGCCGGCGCTGGCGGAGGGCTTGCGTGAACTGACTGGCGCGGACGCCCTCGCCTTCTTCGATGCCATCGCACCCATCGTGCATCGCGACTCGATCGACATGGGCAAGGCCTGGATGCAATCGCGCTATGACAAGGTGGGTCCGGGCGGCACAGGCGCGGATTATGTCAACTGCCCGCTCTCGCGTGATCAGTATGAGGCTTTCATCGACGCGCTTCTGGGCGCAGAGAAAACCGAGTTCAAGGAATGGGAAGGCACGCCCTATTTCGATGGCTGCCTGCCGATCGAGGTGATGGCGGAGCGCGGGCGCGAGACGCTGCGCTGGGGGCCGATGAAGCCTGTGGGCCTCACCAATGAGCATGACCCGATGGTCAAGCCCTATGCCGTGGTGCAGCTACGCCAGGACAACAAGCTTGGCACCCTGTTCAACATGACAGGCTTCCAGACCAAGCTGAAATATGGCTCGCAAGCTGATATTTTCCGCATGATTCCGGGGCTTGAGCAGGCTGAATTCGCGCGCCTAGGCGGTATTCATCGCAACACCTATCTCAACTCGCCGCTGCTGCTGGATGAGCGCCTGCGCCTGAAAGCGCGGCCAAGCTTGCGCTTTGCGGGGCAGATCACAGGCTGCGAAGGTTATGTCGAGAGCGCGGCTGTCGGCGCGATTGCCGGGCGTCTGGCAGCTGCCGAGAGGCTGAGGCTTGTCCTCGACATGCCTCCGCCCGAGACGGCCATCGGCGCGCTTCTCAACCACATCACCGGCGGACATATCGCCACCATTGATGAGGGCCCGCGCAGCTTCCAGCCCATGAATGTCAATTTCGGCCTGTTTCCGCCCATACCTGCCCCCAAGGCCGGCCCGGATGGCAAGCGTCTTCGCGGAACAGAAAAGGCTCACGCTCGCAAGCGGTTGCTGACCGGACGAGCAAAAAACTCAATGCAGGCCTGGCTCGACGAACAAGGCCTGCATCAATAGGCTCACGAAATCGACAGCGGTTTAAAATACTGCTGTACCTGAAACATTCCCGGAACTGTCAAAAACCCAATAACCAGACGTTTGATTTGCAGTGTTTTTCCAGGAAACTTCCGCGCGCCCATCGCCATCAATGTCGCCCACACCCGACACTTGCCATTCGAGTGGAATCTCCCCCACTCTTTTTCCGGTGAAAGCTCCAGCATCATTGGCCCATGTCACGACGCTGCCGTCAACAATGTTACGCCACACCATGTCCTCGTCACCGTCGCCGTCCAGATCGCCTGATCCAGCGTATTTCCAATCATTGTTTACAGAATTTAATGTTATGTTTTTTTCTATTTGAGCATTAGAGTTCATCTGCCAAACAACAACTGCTGAACTTACAGTATTACGCCACACAATATCTTGACGTCCGTCGTTATTAAAATCCCCAGTGCCAGATATGACCCAATTCGGGTCAGATATAGGCAGCCCTACACCGCCGGAATAGGATCCATTTGTTGGATCAAGCTTCCAATAAACTGGCCAACCTGTTTCCTTGTTCTGCCAAAGGATCTCATCAAGACCATCACCATCCAGATCAGCAGAACCGCGATACGACCATTCCGGCCCAACATTAGGCAGCTGCGTTCCTTCGATCAGTTGCCCGTCTCGAACACGCCATAAAACAACTTGTCCATCCGAGTTCCGCCACATGATTGCAGATGAGCCATCCGAAAATACTTTTGCAACATCGAAAGGAGACCAGCCAGCTGAGACTGCGGGCCCAATGGTAGAAATGGTACCATCAGCATTACGGGCCTTCACGGTTCTGCTGGCTGTGTCGAAAAACACCTGCTCTGAAATTGAGTCGCCATTAATATCTGCCGTAAAGTCAACCTCGGATGATGCCATGACGCGTGTCTGATCCGCCTCGATTTCAGCAGGCGTCGGCCCAACTGGAGCAGCAGGCTGAGTCAACCGCCCTTCAAAAAAGCCAGTCTGGACATAATGCATCGTTGCCTTGAGTTCATCTCCGCCAACAGCGATCGCAACATCAGGATTGGCTGCCATGTAAGCTTGAGCATCAAAAGTAAACATTTCTGGAATTACTTTAACATTTTGTCCTCCATTTGAATTTGTATATATAAAACTACGCAGTTTTAGATAATCCATTTCTTTTAAACCAGGGGTAAGCTCATATGTCCCGCCTCTAGCTTTATATTTCTGTATCAAATCAGGGTTTGAGGCAAAATATGTCATAATCTGGAGGTTTGTACCTTTTCCCACGAGCCCATTCATGAGGCCGTTATAGACCATTGGCGATGGCCCGCCGCCGCGACCAGGGCGCGGGCCCAGCACTGGCCCCCTAAGTAATGGGGGACCAAATGGTGGGTCAAAAATAAAAGAGCTAGAAGACAGATCTAATTGCGACAATGAAGAAATTGACACGATGCACCTCGGTTTTGGACTGTGTGGATGGCCGAGTTAAAGTGAAGATGAGAAATTCAACATCATCTCACTATTAACAGCCTGCTCAGCTCAAACTCAAAAATGCATGCGCTATGTGCAAAATACTG
>JBOFIL010000530.1:0-2621 GCA_051650165.1 Allobosea sp. | reverse complement strand
ATCATGAATGCCAAGCCGTCTGATCCGCGCGATCTGTCCATCATGGCCAAGGCCTCGCTCGATGCCGATATGGCTGATGGTCCGCGCGGCTGGGCCGGGCTTCGTCTCGCACAGGCGGCGCTTGCTGCTGGCTCCATGGTTGCCTGATCTCTGGGCGGCCTGATCTCTGTGATCTTTGATATTTCGGCTGTCTGATACCGCCGCTTCCAACAGGCAGTCGGGATTAACGCCGCCATGGCAACATGGCGGCGTTTTATGTTTTGACCATTGTCTCTTCGGCATGTTGCGCAACGATCAAACAAACGTGGCGTAAGAGTAACAAAGCTTCACAGTCAGCATTATCTCTCGTCACGCCGCGCCTTGATGTGCGCTGGTGAGGCACAGCCCCTTTGCCTCGCGCGCCGGCAAGTGCTAACCCCGCGCCCGATATGACAGAACATACATCAACCCATTCCGCTGAGGCCAATGGCGGTGCCGCTTTCGGGGTGCACGCCCCGGCAGGCTTTGTCGCCCGCGCTGTGGCCTGGACACGCAAGCTGGGGGCAGGCTGGGCCGACAAACGCCTCGCCAGCGCCTTGCGCCGGATCGCCATCGGCAGGCTTGCCGGGCAGCCGGTCGACACAACGACATTGGGTGCCCGCATGCGGCTCTATCCGCATAATAATCTGTGTGACAAGCGCATCCTGTTCACGCCGCAACTCTTCGATGTGGCTGAGCGCGCAGCGCTGTCAGGCGCGATTGCGCGGGTAAAAGCCGAGGGGCGCGGCTTCAGCTTTGTCGATATTGGCGCGAATGTAGGGGCTTACTCGCTGTTCGTCGCGGCAGAGGCAGGGCAGGGGGCGGGCCAAGGCGCGCATATTCTCGCCATCGAGCCTCAGCCTGATATTTTCGCGCGGCTTGTGGCAAATATCGGCTTCAATTCGTTCGGCTCGATCATGGCGGTGGATTGCGCCGTGGCGGATAAGCCGGGCGAGCTGACGCTGTTCATCGATCCGCGCAACAAGGGCGAATCGAGCGTGCGGCTGCTGCGCTCCAGTGCTGCGACGGCGGTGAAGGTGCCGGCGAGGCCGCTGACCGCGCTGCTGGCTGACCATGGCTACACCCACATCGATGCGCTCAAGATCGATGTTGAGGGCGCGGAAGATGTCATTCTGGAGCCGTTCCTGCGTGATGCTCCGGAAAGCCTTTGGCCGAAGCTGATCGTCATCGAGGACTCGGCCCATCGCTGGCAGGTGGATCTGCGCGCGCTGTTCCTCTCCCAAGGCTACCGCGAACTGCCGCAAACCCGCCTGAACCTGATGTTCGCGCGGGATTAAGGGCAGGGCTGGGGCATAAGCCGAATGTCTGTCATTCCCGACGGCCCATCGGGCCGGGCGGGAATCCATGTTCCCTCTGACTGACATGACGATGGATTCCCGCCCGTGCCTTGCGGCACGTCGGGAATGACAAGATCATGCACTCTGGCACCGCGCCTCATCTCGAACCCTTTGGTGCTTGGGGGGGGGCGCCATGGTTGACGCTTTCTTGTGTCAATCGCTCGAATTTCATCTATCATATCAATACTTGATTTAAGCTGTTGTTTGCTTCGTGGCTATGCTTTGGCCAAAGCGCGAATTGCATAAAATTGCTTGTATTTATTTCAGCGCGCTCTGAGACCTGTCCGGCAGTGTGATCCCCGTGGACAGGGAAAGGGGACCGCTGATGTCACAGCAGGTTTTGGGGAGCGCCGGCGCAGACAAGTGCCGCATCCGTACGAAAAAGAAGAGTTATGCCATCGCAATCTGGGCAGCACTGGGCCTGTGCCTTGGTGCAATCAGCACCACAGGTGCTGCGGCGCAGAGTGCCAATGTGCCAACAGCGAGCCTGCCGGCGGCAGCAGGTGGCGATGCAAGGGCACCATATGCCTGGGTGGAATTCTGCCGGAAATATCCGGGCGAATGCCGGGTGAACACGGCAGAGGCTGACCGCGTCGAACTGACGCCGAAGCTCTGGAAGACGATTGTGGCGATGAACCACAAGATCAATCGCGAGATCGATCCGGTGACCGATATGGAGCATTGGAACGTCGTCGATCGCTGGGATCTGGCCGAGGATGGCCGCGGCGATTGCGAGGAATATGTGCTCGTCAAGCGCAGGAAACTCGCCGAAGCCGGCATTCCGCGCCGCGCCATGCTGGTGACTGTGGTGATCGATGAGGAGAATGCCGGCCATGCCGTGCTGATGATCCGCACCGATCGCGGCGATTTCATCCTCGATAACAAGCGCAACAGCGTCCTGCCCTGGCAGCAGACGGGTTACGTCTATGTCAAGCGTGAGGCGCAGGACCGCGTGGCTTGGTCATCGCTTGGCGGTGTCGTCGGCCCGACCACAACAGCGGCACGCTGAGCGAGGCAAGCAATAAGCATCGCATTCAAGTGCGACGTTCAAGAATCTGGAGATAGCGTCGTCCGGTCAAGTCCCCACCCCACCCGTCCCCCGACCGGACAACGTTGAGGCCGGCGCTCCGCAAGCGCCGGCCTCGCCTTTTTGGGGATTCTCCTGTCATTCCCGACGCCAACGGCGGGCGGGAATCCATCACTTTTATGGTATTTGGATTCCCGCCCGCAGCTCTCGCTGCGTCG
>JBOFIL010000529.1:0-2493 GCA_051650165.1 Allobosea sp. | reverse complement strand
TGGGAGTGTGGCGGCTAACGCATCGGGGCAGAGGGCGCAAGGGATGACGCATGTTAAGCGCAATGGTTCCGTCATGGTCGGGCTTGTCCCGACCATCCACGGTTTAGCAATGTTGCAGGAAAGACGTGGATGGTCGGGACAAGCCCGACCATGACGACATGCGTTGCTGCCTCACCCTCACCTCACACGCGCCCAACTCTTGCCCATTCGCGCTCGGCGTAAAGGTCGGTCATGCCGGCGATATAGTCACAGATACGCCGGGCAATCTGGCCTTGGGTGAGCTTGTCGATGTCCGCGCGCCAGTTCTCCGGCAACAGCAGCGGATCGCCCAGCAAGCGGTCGAACAGATCAATCACCAGTTGCGCCGCTTTCTCGCGCGCTGGCACCACAAGCCTATGGCGATACATGTTGGGGTAGAGAAAGCCCTTGATGTCGCGGTCAGCGCGGGAAAGCGTTTCTGAAAACACGATCATGGGCTGACTTGCTGCGCGAATATCGCCTGCGCCTTGCGGATTGAGGAGCCCAAGCCTTCGCAGGCTCTCAATGATCACATCTTCCACGGCGCGGGTGATGACGCGGCGCACCAGCTCGTGCCGGCGGCGGGCATCATCAAGGCCAGGGTGGCGCGCCTCGACCTCGGCCAGAATATCGCGCAGGAACGGCACATCCTTCAGCGCATCCAGCGCGAAAAGCCCCGCCGCGACGCCATCATCAATGTCATGGGCGTTGTAGGCGATGTCATCGGCAATCGCAGCAGCTTGAGCCTCGGCGCTGGCGAAGCTTGAAAGCTCCAGCGGCCAGAGCTTGTCAAACTCCGTGATCGCCAGCGGTATGCCGCGGTCAAGATGCTTCAGTGTCGGCGTGCCATCGGCCTGAAAAAGCGGGCCATTGTGCTTCACGAGGCCCTCAAGTGTCTCCCAGGTGAGGTTCAGCCCGTCAAAATCGGCATAGCGCCGCTCGAGGCGCGTCACAAGGCGCAGCGTCTGGGCATTATGATCAAAGCCGCCATAGGGCTTCATGCAGATGTCGAGTGCATCCTCGCCGACATGGCCATAAGGCGGGTGTCCCAGATCATGCGCCAGCGCCAATGTCTCGGCCAGATCCTCATCCAGCCCCAGCGCCCGCGCCAGCGAGCGGGCAATCTGCGAGACCTCGATGGTGTGCGTCAGGCGCGTGCGGTAATGGTCGCCATCTGGCGAGACAAACACCTGCGTCTTGTGCTTCAGCCGCCGGAACGCGGTTGAATGGATAATCCGGTCGCGGTCACGCTGAAAATCAGACCGTGTGGGCGAGCTATCCTCGATGACCTTGCGCCCGCGCGTTTGCCCCGGATCGCAGGCGTAAGGCGCGCGCCAGCGCATGCCGGGCGCTGATTTCAAATCGCCTCCGCTGAGGCTGGGATAACTCATGGTGCTCGTCATGCTCAGGTGGCTTGTTGCACATGGCTTGAAGCAGGGGTCATACGCGCTTACCTTGGGGTTGTGAAACTGGATCGGTCGAGATTCTCACGGCTTGGCGATTGCCCCATTCAAGCCAATGCCGCAACAGGATGGACAAGATGATCAGCGAAGCGAGTGTCGCCCTGACAGAAACAGCCGCGCGGCGCATCCGCGAGGTCATGGCAAGCGAGGTCTCGGGCTCCAAGCTGCGCGTCAGTGTCGATGGCGGCGGCTGCTCCGGCTTCCAGTATATCTTCGGCATCGAGCCCGGCGGCAATGCCGATGACATCCGCATCGAGCGCGATGGCGCAACCGTGCTGATCGACCCTGTCTCGCTCGAACTCCTCGCAGGCTCGACGATTGATTTTGTCGATGACCTTGTCGGGCAGTCCTTCCGCATTACCAACCCCAACGCCTCGTCATCATGCGGTTGCGGCACGTCTTTCTCGATCTGATCCGTGACGGTTGAAACGCCCACCCTTTCCTCTGCATTGCATGGCCGTGGCAGTGCGCCTTCTGTGTGGGCGCGCATGGGCGCATTGGGGCTCGTCAGCTGGTTCTGCGCCGCGCTGGTTGCCTTGCCAATCCTGTCGCTGGCCCTGATTGCGGCGCGCGGCGATGCCGAGATATGGCCCCATCTCATCGGCTATGTGCTGCCCACGGCCCTCAGGGATACGCTCCTGCTGATCATCGGCGTCAGCATTCTCTCGGGCACGATCGGGCTTGGTGCGGCCTGGATCACGTCGCAATTCGCCTTTCCGGGGCGGGGCACCCTTTCCTGGATGCTGGCGCTGCCGCTCGCTGCCCCGGGTTATCTGGTTGCTTATGTCTATTCTGATTTGTTCTCGGCGCAGGGGCCGCTGCCGGCCATGTTTCAGGGCGTGCCTGTTCGTTCGCTGGGCGGCGCGATCTTCGTGCTCGGCATCACGCTCTACCCCTATGTTTATCTGGCGGCGCGGGCGATGTTTGCCTCGCAAAGCGCCTGCGCCATCGAGGCCGCGCGCACGCTTGGCGCAACGCCGTTGCGGCTGTTCCGCGAGGTGGGGCTGCCATT
>JBOFIL010000528.1:0-2672 GCA_051650165.1 Allobosea sp. | reverse complement strand
CTGGCGGCAGACAATGTCCGCGTCAACGCCATCTGCCCCTCGATGATCGACACCGACATCACCGGCGGCGCGCTGACCCCGGAGCGCAAGGCCGACATTCTGGCCTCCATCCCGATGGGCCGGCTGGGCACGGCGAACGAGGTGGCCGGATGCTATCTCTTTCTCGCCAGTGATCTCTCTGCTTATGTCACCGGCTCGGAGATCGACATCAATGGCGGCAGCCATATCCATTAGAAATGATCATGCTGCTGCCCCAATTGTGACGGAAGAGGGCCCTGCCGGCGTAATGCCGGGCATATTCTGAGGGCTGGGGCCGGGTATCTGAGTTCTGCGGGAGATGATCTGCCAATCTAGGCAAATCACTCGCGTCAGGGTAGTGATGCCGTTATCTGGTCACGTTTCATTAACCATCACACGGCCAGATGCGGCTGACGGATTTGCCCGGGAGCTCCTTGCATTGTCCATTCGCGTTTCTCGCTCGGGCCGCGCTGCCCTTGGTCTGGCCTTTGGCGCAGCCAGCCTTGTTGCCACCAGCTTGGCCGAAGCGGGCCCCGTTCTCGTGGTTGATGCCTCGACCGGCCAGGTGCTGAAATCCGAGGAGGGCACACGCCCCTGGCACCCGGCCTCGACCACCAAGATGATGACCGCCTATGTGGCGCTGAAAGCCGTCAAGGCAGGGCGCATCGGGCTTGAGACAGCCATTCCTGCCTCGCAGCTGGCCGCCAAGCAGCCGCGCGTGAAGGTCTATATCAAGGCCGGCCAGGAGATCACGCTCGACAACGCCATGAAGATCATGATGGTCAAATCGGCCAATGACATTTCCTATGTCATCGCCGAGGGCGTCGGCGGCACGGTCGAGAATTTCATGGCCATGATGAATGCCGAAGCCCGCCGGCTTGGCATGAGAGAGACTGTCTTCGCCAACCCAAATGGCTGGCACCACCCGCAGCAGCAGACCTCGGCGCGCGATCTTGCCATTCTTGCCATCGCCCTGATGCGAGATTTTCCTGAATACGCCGAGTATTGGGGCATTGGAGCTGTTCAGCTCGGGCGGCAGCGCCTCAACAACACCAATGGGCTCGTGGGGCGCTATTCCGGCATCAATGGTTTCAAGACCGGCTTTGTCTGCGCCTCAGGCTTCAATGTGGTGGCGAGCGCCACGCGCGGTGGGCGCACGCTGATTGCCGTGGTGCTTGGCGCGTTGTCAGGCGCGGAGCGCACGGTCGTCGCGGCACAAGCACTGGATGAAGGCTTCGCGTCGGGCGGCGCATGGTCAAGCTATGGCGGCACAAGCCTCACTAGCCTTGCCGGCTCGGGCTACTCCAGCGCCACAAACATCTGCGCGCAGGTGCGGGCCCGCGGTGGCGGGGCGGCATTGGCCGATGATTATGAAGTGGCCGGCCCAATCGGCTATGGTGGGGCGGCGATAGCCATGTCTGACAATGGCATGTCGGACCGCTTTGGCAGCGCTCCGCAGCCGGAGCGCTCCGCCGGGCGCGCTGCAGGCGGGCGCTATGTGTTGAGTGCACGCGCCGAGGCGGCAGCACTTCCGGTCGCCTTTGGCCGCACCTCAGGCTCGGCCAATGTGCCAATCGCCGCCAACGTCACCAAGCGTGCCAGCACGCAGGTCGCGAGCACTGATGGCGGCGCGGCCAAGCCGAAGACGCTCTCCGCCAATGGCGCGATTCCGGTCGCGGCGTCGGCCTTTGCCTCCACAGGCGGGGCAGGCCCCATGAAACTCCAAGGGTCATCAGGCGTTACGCCTGTTGCCTTGCGGCCCGGCGCAGCCGCAGGCATTCGCCCCAAGCCCGGTGCAAAGCCAGCGGCGACGGCGGCAAAGACCCAGACAGCCAAGGCCGTGGATGGCAGTGACAAGAAGGCAAAGGCCAAAAACGCCCAAGCCAAAGACAGCAAGGCCAAAACTGCTGCAGCCGCAAAACCAAAGCCCGCCGCCAAGCCCAAGCCAGCGTCCAAGCCAGCGTCCAAGCCAGCGCCCAAACCGAAACAGGCGGATGACTGAGCCGGGTCGGAAGCCGACACAAACATCCACATCGGATACCGATCTGGCATCACACGCCAAGGATACCACCCGGCTAGGGCTCGGCCTTGCCGTGCTCTCGGCCATTTTCTATGGCGCGAACATCATCGGCGCGCGCATTGTCGCGGAACACGGCATGTCCGGCGCAATCATCGTCGCCTGGCGCACGGGGCTGATGCTGGCCGGGCTGGCCCTGCTGGCGCTGCTCTTGCGCGCGCCGCTTGGCATACTGCCAGCCATGCGCCGGCCCATGGCGCTGCTGGGGGGCACCAGCGCCGTGATCGGCATGGCCTATCTCTCCTCGGTGGCCTTCCTGCCGGTCTCGGTCGCGGTGGTGATCTTCTACACCTTCCCGATCCTTGTGGTGCTCGCCGAGCCCTTGGTGATGGGCACGCGTTTCGGCTTCGCGCGTCTGGTGCTTGCGGCGGTGGCCTTCACAGGCGTCGCGATGGTTGTCGGGCCTGATGCCGGCAGCCTGGACTGGCGCGGTGTACTGCTTGCAAGCCTGGCCAGTCTTGGCGCGGCCATCCAGTTCTTTGCCGCGCGGCGCTGCGCCGAGGTGCCCGCCATCGCCAAGCTGTTCTGGGTCAACATCATCGTCGCGCCCGTGGCACTCATCATTGTGCAGCTCACC
>JBOFIL010000527.1:0-2701 GCA_051650165.1 Allobosea sp. | reverse complement strand
GACATCCGTCGTGATCATCAGCTGTCCGCCCGGCTGGAAGCCGGAGACAAGCACGGGCTCCAGCATGGCACGCGCGGCATAGATCGCGGCGGTGTAGCCGGCAGGGCCGGAGCCGATGATGAGGAGCTTGGCGTGGGTGTGGGCCATGATGTCAGGTCCGGGTTCAGGGGCTGCGCTTGGGCTGGCGCTGGGTGTGGCTGAGATAACCTGCTGCAACCGCGCGGGCTATCTCTGCGGTTGAATCTAATGGTGGATAGGGCGCGCCTTCAAGCCGCCCCACGAAGTGGTGAACAGCCTTGATCTCGGCGAGGCTATCCAGAAATTTGCCGATCTTGCGATGGCCGCCTTTGGGCTCGAACACCAGCACCGGCATTCCCGTGGCGGTCGCCTCGCCGATCATGTTCACGGAATCGGCGGTTACGACGATGGCATCGGCATGGGCGAGCAGATCTGTGTAGGGGTTCTCGCCTGAGCCATCCCACCACCAGCCACCATGGCGGGCAAACACCTCGGCGATTGCCTTCGCCAAGGGCTCCGGTGTGCGGCGCGAGCGCGAGCCCATCAGCGAAACGCCTGAGCACGCCAACGCATCAAGATGGGCTGTGAAGGTGGCGATGTCCTGCTCGGTGAAGCGATGATGTCGGCTGTCGCCCCCAACAAGCACGGCGGCGCGGGGCGTTGGCAGGCCAGCCAGCCATGGCGGCGGGTTCTGACGGGCCGCCGCGAGGCGTGCCGGCGAAACGCGATGCGGCGAGGTGATCGTCTTCAGGACATTGTCGCCCTTGATCCGGTCATGGGCAGGCGCCCAGATCAGATCGGCGCTTTTGGGGCTGGTGCGCGGGTCTTTGAGAATAACACCGAACAGGCCTTTGCCCGCCGCACGGCGCAAGGCCGCCACATAGGGAATGGCGCGACGCCCAGATGCAATCACAATATCGGGAAAGGGCGGCTCCAGCGGGCTGCCGGGCTTCGAGGGCGCGTCTTTCGGGTCAATCGGCCCGCGCGGTGCCAGCCAGGCAAAGAACTTGCGCGGGGCCACACGGCGCGTCGATATGGTGGCACCTGCCGACATCTTCGCCACGGCTTCCGCCACGCCAAGGCATTGCAGCTCATCGCCCGCCTTGCCATCGGTGATGATCCATAGGCGCAGATCGGCCGGCAATGCGGTGGGCGCATCCTGTTCTGCTGAAAAACTGTTGCTGGCTTGAGTCATGCTATCAGCGCGTCTACATCATCAAAGCCGATCTGGCATCACGGCTTTGATCCAATCCAAGCCCCAGTCCCCAGGCTCCTGAGCGAAAGATCATCCGTTGCGCAGCCGCATCGACGAGATAGACCGCAAGATCCTGCGTGAATTGCAGGCGGATGGACGGCTGACCAATGTCGAGCTGGCTCAGCGTATCGGCATGTCGCCGCCGCCATGCCTGCGCCGTGTGCGGGCGCTCGAAGAGGCAGGTATCATCACGCGCTACCGCGCCGAGCTTGATGCTGCCAAGCTTGGCTTCGATGTGGCCTTCTTCGCTTTTGTGCAGCTCATCAGCCAGTCCGACACTGACATCAGGGCCTTCGAGGCACGCGTGCGGGGTTGGCCGCAGGTGCGTGCTTCATGGAAGCTTTCGGGCGATATGGATTTCATTCTCTCCTGCCTTGTGGCGGATATGCCCGCCTTCCAGAGCTTCGTAGAAGAGCTGACAGGCGCACCAGCCGTGCGGCAGGTGCGCACGTCATTGGTGCTGGGCGAGGTGAAAGATATGCCTGCGGTGCCGGTCTGACCGGCTCCAGCCAGCTCAGGCGCGCAGCATCCGCTTGGTCCAGCCCGCATTGTGTACAGCGAGTTGCTGCAGGCGAAGGCGCTGAATCTCAGGGCTCCAGATCATGCCGCCGCCGGCTGGAACCGGCGAGAGCACACTGGTCTGCGCAATCAGCTCATTACGGCGGCCAACCAGCATCGTGTCGGTTTCCATGATGTCGCTGGAGCCGCTGCCGCCATCACCATGACGCCCACCGCGCTGGCCGCCATTGGCGCCCAGCCAAAGGCTGCGCAACGTCACCAGCAATGTCGCGCCAGTTGGCGCAAGCTGGCCCGCGTATACACGCCGTAATTCGGCTTCGAGCAGGGCCTTCATCTCGATGGCGGGCTGGCCCCCGCCGGCTGCGACAAGCTGGCGATTGTCGACACGAATGGCGCCGATCGCGACCCCTTGCGCATGAACCATGCCCGGCAGGAGCGCAGTCGCGCCGGCAAGCGAGCCAAACATCAGGCAATCACGACGTGAGAGGTTCATGGGGTCTCTCCTTTCAAAACGGGCAAAGAACGAAGGTGGCAGAACGCCGCCAAGCTCAGCGGAAGGCAACCTCGACCACCTCATAGCCGCGTGGGCCACGCGGTGTCACAACCTCGACCGTGTCGCCGACGGATTTGCCGATCAATGCCCGCGCTAGCGGTGCGCCGACCGAGAGACGGCCAGACTTGATGTCTGCCTCCGGCTCGCCGACGATCTGGTAGGTCTTCTCTTCCTCGGTCTCATCGTCGATCAGCTTGACGGTCGCGCCGAACTTGATGGTCGAGCCACCCAGCTTCGATACATCAATGATCTCGGCGCGGCCAATCAGCGACTCAAGCTCCTGGATGCGCCCCTCATTGAGGGATTGCGCCTCCTTGGCAGAATGGTACTCGGCATTCTCGGAGAGATCGCCCAGC
>JBOFIL010000526.1:0-15222 GCA_051650165.1 Allobosea sp. | reverse complement strand
TGGCGATGTGATCGAACTCTCACAAGCTGGCGCGCGCAAGGTTGATCATGTCACGGCAGGGCGGGTCTATCTCGATGGCGAGGTGCAGGTGAACGCGCTTGAGGCCACCATCGCCGAGCGCCGCAAGCTTTCCTTCGCGGGGTTGGTGTCGGTGGCGGTTGCTGTCGATGATCGCGGCCAGCTCGCCGGCGATCCCGAGATATTGCTCATGGGCCTGCCGCCCAAGGCGAAAGACGGCGTGCCTTTCGAGGATATTGTGGCGACAGCAGTTGAGCAATTGCTCAGCAATAGCCCGAAAGCGCGCATGCGTGACCCTGACGGGCTGGAAGACGCGATTGTCCGCGCGGTGCGCGCAGCAGTGTCTGCCCAGTGGGGCAAGAAGCCCGCGGTTCATGCGCTGGTGATTGAGGTGTAAGGCAGCAGGCAGTCGATACCACCGATTGCCTATTGGCGAGGGCTGATTGCCCGCCTATCCAGTGATCTACTCGTCATCTGGAGTCCCCCATGATCGGCCGTCTCAACCATGTCGCCATAGCCGTGCCGAATCTTGCTGCTGCCGTGGCGCAGTACCGCGATGTGCTGGGCGCGGTGATTTCTGATCCGCTGCCGCAGCCCGAGCATGGCGTGACAGTGGTGTTTGTCGAGCTTCCCAACACCAAGATCGAGTTTCTGGAGGCGCTTGGTGAGAGCTCGCCCATCGCCAAATTCATGGAGCGCAACCCCGATGGCGGGGTTCATCACATCTGCTACGAGGTGGATGACATCATCGCCGCGCGTGACACACTCAAAGCCAGCGGTGCGCGCGTGCTGGGCAATGGCGAGCCGCGCATCGGCGCACACGGCAAGCCTGTGCTGTTCTTGCATCCAAAGGATTTCCTCGGAACCTTGACGGAGCTTGAGCAGGCCTGATGGCGGCAGGTTGAGCATCAATCTTTATTGTCGCATGGGCTTGCGCAGATGCGCTGGCAGCGCGACATAGATCGAGAATTTGTGGAGAGACGGATGTCGGTCACAGGCGCGATTGCGCTGTATTTCATCATCTGGTGGACAGTCTTGTTTGCGGTGCTTCCCTTCGGTGTTCGCAGCCAGGCTGAGGATGGCCAGGTGACGGCAGGCACAGAGCCGGGCGCGCCTGTTGCGCCGCTGATGATGAAGAAGGTGCTATGGACCACACTGATTGCTGCCATCGTGTTCGGCATCGTGGTTGTGGCACTGAACTACATTGAACTGTGATCGAAGTGTTTGATTTTTTTGCTCAATAACAAGCTGCCAAAGAAAAAGGCAGGGTTGCCCCTGCCTGAAGTTCCCTGATGATTCCCGGGCAGCAATCAAAGAAACGGCTGTTTCCGTCGCGCCTGTGGAACCTCCTCCCTTTTTGACTTGGACCGCAGCTCCTTACCTCTAACGGGTTGTGAGCATCAGTTCATACAACCGTTATCTGAAACAGTTACGTTTGTCACGATATTGTGCAGCCAGTGACGCAAGTTTCGGCAAAACGAAAGTCGAATATTTGCCGGCTCTAGTCTGTTATTCGTGTCCAGCGAGGTTCGTGCATAGCGGGAAAAAGCTGGCCCTTGTTAGATTGCACGCCTTGCAGCTGCCCTGATCTGGCGCTAGCCACGGCTGGCTAGACTCGCCGCACGCGCGGCGATGCCCTCCAAGGAGCTGTTTTCCATGCTGACATTGAAACGCCTTGCCATTCTCGGCCTTGCTGCCTTCCTCGCCACAGGCACCGCCCATGCACAGGGTGCGGGTGATCGTGAGAATACGCTGATCATCGACACACGCCATGGCGCGATCACCATCCGCCTGCGGCCAGATCTGGCTCCCAAGCATGTCGAGCGCATCAAGCTTCTGGCGCGGCGTGGCTTCTATGATGGCATCGTGTTCCACCGCGTGATCGATGGCTTCATGGCCCAGACAGGCGATCCGACCGGCACTGGTACTGGCCGTTCCGATTTGCCGAACCTCGCCGCCGAATTCACGCCGACACCCTACAAGCTCGGCTCGCTCGGCATGGCGCGCGGCGGCACGCCAGACTCGGCCAATTCACAGTTCTTCATCTGCTACGAAGGGTGCGGCTCGCTCACCGGGGCATACACGCTGTTCGGCGAAGTCACCGGCGGCATGGATGCGGTGCGCAAGATCAAGAAGGGCAGCTCCGCCGATAATGGCAAGGTGACTGATCCGGACAAGATGACCAGGGTTCGTGTCGGCGCTGATGTGAAGTGATGCATTGGTGAAATGCTTGCGCCCGATGATGGCAGCGTTGCTGGTGGGGCTGCTCGCCGGCTTGGCTGCACGGGCGCAAGATCTTGTCCCGCTCGGTCCTGGCGAGCCTGCGGGAAGCCGCAGCACAGTGCTGCCGCCGCCATCCGGCTCACAAAATCCGGTCCTGCCGCCGCCTTCGGGCTTTCGCTATGCACCAGGCACGCAAGGCCAATGGGGTGATGCGCCTGCGAACCCGCCACGCGCTGCCCGCCAGCCGCCATCTGCCACGCGTGATCTTTCTGCGCGTGTGACGCCAACGCGGGCGGCGGCACGTACTGATGCAAGTGCTGCGCAGATCAATACCATCAGCGGGATCGGCCCGGCTGTAGCGCGTTGCTGGCAGCCGCCAGCGACCCTGCTGGAGCAAAGTGATTCCGGTTTCACATTGCGGTTCAGCCTGCGCCGCAACGGTACGGTGATCGCTGCCCCGCGCGTGACATGGCGCTCCGGCAAACCTGATGCTGTCAGCGAGCAGCAGCTTGTGGAAACAGGTCTCGCGGCCTTGCGACAATGTGCACCGCTTCCCTTGTCGCCCGGCCTCGGAGCGGCTATCGCAGGGCGACCCATTTCGCTCCGCTTCGACACGCGGGGCTGACCACACCAATCTTGTTTCAATCCAGCACTGCTCACAAAGGACAAGCCTGATGGCGCTCGACCCGGAAAACACCCTCATCATGGAAACCACTAAGGGCAAGGTGGTCATTGCTTTGCGGCCCGATCTTGCCCCTGGCCATGTCGAGCGCATCAAGACACTGGCGCGCAAGGACTTCTACAATGGCATTGCGTTTCACCGCGTGATCGATGGCTTCATGGCCCAGACCGGTTGCCCCAATGGCACGGGCACCGGCGGCTCGGACCTCCCGGACTTGAAGGCCGAGTTCAACGCAGAGAAGCATGTGCGCGGCGTCTGCTCGATGGCCCGCACCAACCAGCCGCATTCGGCTAATTCTCAGTTCTTCATCGTGTTCGATGATGCCACCTTCCTCGACAAGCAGTATACCGTTTGGGGCAAGGTGGTGGAGGGCATGGAGCATGTCGACAAGCTCAAGCGCGGCGAGCCCGTGCGCGACCCGGACCGGATCACCTCGCTGAAGGTGATGGCGGACGCCTGACGTCCTCCAAGCCTCAGATGAAGGTCGACATCTTCGATTTCGATCTGCCTGAAAGCAGCATCGCGCTTCGCCCGGTCGAGCCGCGTGATGCTGCCCGAATGTTGCATGTCAGCCCCGCAAATGGCGGGGTGTTCGCGGATCGTATCGTGCGCGAGCTGCCCGCTATGCTTCGCGCGGGCGATGTGCTGGTGATGAACGACACACGTGTCATCCCGGCAAGGCTGCATGGCGTGCGCAAACGCGGCGAGGCTGCTGCCAGAATTGAGATTCTGCTGCATCAGCGGCTTGCGCCAGAGCGCTGGAAAGCCTTTGCACGCCCAGCCAAGAAACTGGTGCAAGGCGAGACAGTTCGCTTTGGCGGCTCCGATGGCGCGATGGCCGGGCAGATGCAGGGCTTCGATGCCACCGTGCTCGCAAAAGGCGAGGGCGGCGAGGTGGAGCTGGAGTTTGCCCTCTCCGGCCCGGCGCTGGACGAGGCCATCGCACGGCATGGCGAATTGCCGCTGCCACCCTACATTGCCGGCAAGCGCGCCACGGATGCGCGCGATACACTGGACTACCAGACCACTTATGCCCGTGAGGATGGCGCGGTTGCAGCCCCCACAGCTGGGCTGCATATCACGCCGGAATTGCTGGAACGCATCCGCGCGCGGGGCGTCACAACCGAATTCGTGACGCTGCATGTCGGGGCCGGCACATTCCTGCCGGTGAAGGCTGATGACACGCAAGACCACAAGATGCATGCCGAATGGGGCCATGTCAGCGCCGATGCAGCCGACCGCCTCAATGCCGCGCGGCGTGCGGGCGGGCGCATTGTGGCGGTGGGGACCACATCACTCAGGTTGCTTGAAAGCGCTGCCGACGAGGCAGGGGTGTTTCATGCCTTTGCAGCGGCCACCGATATTTTTATCACGCCGGGCTATCGCTTTCGCGGACCTGATCTGCTGATGACCAATTTCCATCTGCCACGCTCGACGCTGTTCATGCTTGTCAGCGCATTTTGTGGGCTCGAGGTCATGAAAACGGCCTACATGCAAGCGATTGCGCGCGGATACCGTTTTTATTCTTATGGGGATGCGTCCCTGCTGGAGCGGGCTTGAAGGCAAGCCTCTTATATTGCCGCCTCGCACATTGCCGCTGCCTGTGTTAGGCGCATCCATCTTCTGAACAGGGTTGTTGTAATGGTTGATGTCTTTCGCGAGGTTGATGAGGAGGTCCGCCGGGATCAGCTCGCCTCGATATGGTCCAAATACAGCATCGTCATCATTGGCGCTGCCGTGCTCCTGGTCGGCTCGGTCGCGGGCTGGCGTTACTATGAGCATCAGCGCCTCAAGACAGCGGAAGCCGCCGGCGCCAGCCTGGATGCCGCCATCCGTCAATTGCGCGAACCAGACACATCCGCGGAAGGAGAGACCGCCCTTGCCACCATCGGCAAAGGCGATGCGCGCGGCTATGCCATTATTGCGCGCTTCCGCGCTGCCAGCGCGCTGGCCAAGAGCGACGCAACTGCTGCAGCCGCAAGCTTTGACGCGCTCAGCTCTGACACGACGCTGGATGAAACCTTGCGCTCGCTCGCCAGACTCCGCGCCGCAATGCTCCGCGTGGATAGCCAACCCTATGCAGACGTGAAGGCCGCGCTTGAGCCTCTCACTGCCGCGACCGCACCGTGGCGCAACACAGCCCGCGAACTGCTTGGTGCATCAGCCTTGAAAGCCGGCCAGATGGACGAGGCTGGGCGCTGGTTTGATCAATTGGTCACTGACCCCGAAACACCGGCTGCGCTGAGGCAGCGCGGCGATCTCTATCTCGGCCTCGTGCGCAGCGGGCCTGTCCCGGCAGCGAAGTAATCCGCCATGGCGGGCGAGTATCCTGTTGTTGCCATCGTCGGGCGGCCAAATGTCGGCAAATCCACGCTGTTCAACCGGCTGGTGGGGCGCAAGCTTGCCCTGGTCGACGATCAGCCGGGCGTGACGCGAGACAGGCGCGAGGGCGATGCGCGCCTCTACGGAATGCCGTTCACCGTGGTCGATACCGCCGGCTTCGAGGAGGCCGCAGCCGCAACCCTTGCCGGCCGCATGCGCAAGCAGACCGATACGGCGCTCGCAGATGCCGATGTCATCCTCTTCGTCATCGATGCGCGCCAAGGCGTGACGCCGATGGATGAGAGCTTTGCCGCGCTGGTGCGCCGCTTCAACAAGCCGGTGGTGTTGCTCGCCAACAAGGCCGAGGCCAAGGGCGGGCGCGCCGGCACCTATGAGGCCTATTCGCTGGGCCTTGGCGAGCCCATCGCGGTCTCTGCCGAACATGGCGACGGCATGGCAGATCTGCACGAGACATTGCGCGGCCTCTTCCGCAAGTTGAAGAAGAAAAAGCCACAGGCAGAAGAGATTTCTCAATCCGAAGAAGACGATGAAGATCAGGATGATGAGGTCGTTTCCTCGCGCGAATTACCGCGTGACGAGAATGGCGACATCATCGATGAGCGCCCGGCTGGGCCCTTGCGCGTTGCCATTATCGGGCGGCCTAATGCCGGCAAATCCACGCTGGTCAACCGTATCCTCGGCGAAGAGCGGCTGCTGACCGGGCCAGAGGCTGGCATCACGCGCGATACCATCTCGCTGGAATGGAGCCATCGCGGGCGAGACCTCATCTTGCATGACACGGCAGGTCTGCGCCGCCGCGCCCGCGTTGAGGACAAGCTGGAAAAGCTCTCGGTGGCCGATGCGCTCCGCGCTGTGCGCTTTGCCGAGGTGGTGGTGATTTTGCTGGACGCCACCATCCCGTTCGAGAAGCAGGATTTGTCCATTGTCGATCTGGTGGCCAAGGAAGGCCGCGCTCTCGTCATTGGTCTCAACAAATGGGATCTGGTGGCGGACCAGCGCGGGCTCCTGAAGGTGCTGCGCGAGAAGGGCGAGCATCTGCTGCCGCAGGTGCGCGGTGTGCAGATTGTGCAGCTTTCGGGCCTCTCAGGCGGCGGCGTTGATGGTTTGCTCGATGCTGTGCTGAAGGCCGACGAGGTCTGGAACAGCCGCGTGCCGACTGCAGGGCTCAATCGCTGGCTGGAGGCCGCAGTTGGCCAACACCCACCCCCGGCGGTATCAGGGCGGCGCATCAAAATCCGATATATGACGCAGGCGAAAACCCGCCCGCCATCCTTCGTGCTGTTCGGCAACCAGCTCGACCATCTGCCGACATCGTATTTGCGCTATCTGACCACAGGCCTGCGCGAGACATTCAATCTGCCCGGCACGCCGATCCGCATCATGACGCGCAACTCGAAGAACCCCTACGAGAAGGGGTGATGCGTTGTCTGTCATTCCCGACGCGCCATCGGCGTGGGCGGGAATCCATTCCATTCGCCCTTGCGCCATAGATTCCCGCCCGTCTGCTACGCAGCCGTCGGGAATGACAGGGAAATCAACCGCTCAGCGCGCCCGTCGGGAAATCATAATGCAGCGCGCTTTCCTGCCAAGATGGCGAGGCAAAGCGCAGGATTTCCGGCGTGAGTTCCTCTGGCGTACGAAGGCTCATCGGGTCTTCGCCAGGCATCGCTTCGGCGCGCATTCTGGTGCGCAAGGGGCCTGGATTGACGATAATGGTCCGCACCGGCGTCGTCGCCGTCTCGTTGGCATAGGTGCGGGCCAGCGCCTCAAGCCCCGCCTTGGAGATAGAATACGGCCCCCAATAGGCGCGGCACTTCTGCGCGGCGCCCGATGACACCAATACAACGCGGCCGGCATCCGAGGCGCGCAGCAGCGGATCAAGCGCCCGGATCAGCCGCCAGTTGGCGGTGAGGTTGATGGCGAGCACATTGTCCCATTCCTTGGGCGATATGTGCCCAAGCGGCGCTAGCGGGCCAAGGATGCCGGCATTGCCGATGAGGATGTCGAGCTTTCCCCAGCGCTGCTCCAGCGCGAGTTGCAACCGGTCGATGGCATCGAAATCCTTCAGGTCGAGCGGCACAAGCGTCGCGGAGCCGCCGAGCGCCTTGATCTCGTCGTCGAGTTCTTCCAGCGCGCCGGTTGTGCGGGCCAGTGCGATGACATGCGCGCCAGCCTTTGCCAGCTCAAGCGCAACAGCCCGGCCAATGCCGCGCGAAGCGCCAGTGACGAGCGCAACGCGCCCTGCAAATTCAGAAGACATGAGTAATCCTGGAAAGGTCAGCTGGCCTCGGCCAGCAGCGAAAGCTGTGTCTTGCCGCCATTCTCGGTCTTGTCGGTGAGGGGTGTAGGATAATCGCCGGTGAAGCAATGATCCGTGAATTGCGGGCGCGTGGCATCGCGGCCGGCATGGCCGAGCGCGCGGTAGATGCCATCTACGGAGAGGAAGGCGAGCGTGTCGCAGCCGATGAACTGCCGCATTTCTTCCAGCGAATGCGTCGCGGCGAGAAGCTTCTCCCGCTCTGGCGTATCAATGCCGTAATAATCTGGATGCGTGATTGGCGGCGAGGAAATGCGGAAATGCACCTCTTTCGCACCAGCCTCGCGCATCATGCGCACAATCTTGACCGAGGTCGTACCGCGCACGATGGAGTCATCGATCAGGATGATGCTTTTGCCCTCGATCACCGAGCGGTTGGCGCTGTGCTTCATCTTCACGCCGGATTCGCGGATAGCCTGCGTCGGCTGGATGAACGTGCGCCCGACATAGTGGTTGCGGATGATGCCAAGCTCATAGGGTACGCCGCAGGCCTGCGCATACCCCAGCGCCGCCGGCACGCCGGAATCCGGCACCGGAATGACCACATCGGCAGCGACATGGGATTCGCGCGCCAGTTCAGCGCCCATGCGCTTGCGCTTTTCGTAAATCGTCTCACCGCGCACGATGGAATCAGGCCGCGCGAAATAGATGAACTCGAACACGCAAGGCCGCTCCTGCACAGGCGGGAAGGGCTTGTGGCTCTCGATGCCATCTTCCGAGATGATCACCACCTCGCCATTCTCGACCTCGCGCACGAATTGCGCGCCGATAATGTCGAGCGCACAGGTCTCGGAAGCGAGGATGAAGGCATTGTCGAGCTTGCCGATGATCAGCGGACGTATGCCGAGCGGATCACGCGCGCCGACCAGCTTCTTGTTGGTGAGGCCAACAAAGGCATAGGCCCCTTCCAGCGCGCGCAGACCATCGACGAGCCGGTCGACAAAGCGCGTGCGGCGCGAGCGGGCGACCAGGTGCAGCACCATCTCGGTATCGGAGGTGGACTGCATGATCGCGCCTTCGCGGATCAGCTCGCGGCGCAGCGCCAGCCCGTTCGTCAGGTTGCCATTATGTGCAACTGCAAAGCCCCCGCCAGCAAGCTCGGCAAAGAGCGGCTGGACATTGCGCAGGATGGTTTCGCCCGTGGTGGAATAGCGCACATGGCCGACGGCTTGCGTGCCCGTGAGCTTGTCGATGACGGATGGCTCGGAGAATGTGTCGCCCACCAAACCCAGACGCCGCTCGGAATGGAAGCGCCCGCCATCGAAGGTGACAATGCCAGCCGCCTCCTGGCCGCGATGCTGAAGGGCATGAAGGCCAAGGGCTGTCAGCGCGCCAGCCTGCGGATGTCCGAAAATGCCGAACACGCCGCATTCTTCGCGCAGGCGGTCGTCATTGGGATCGAAAGCGGTCTCGGGAGCTGCGGCCTTCACATCCATCATGCGGTCCTCTCGAACTGTGCCGGGGCGAGGGCAGTCAAATACATCTTCAACCAAATAATCATGCGGCCAGCATATGCGATCACATGCCGAACAATTTAAGGCCGCGCAGGCTGGCCTGGCACAGCGCCCGGCGGGCGCGGTGCGGCCTGATCAATCGTGCGCTGCAAGTTCTGTCGGTCCGCAGCGGTGGGGGCTGGCGTGGGGGCCAAAGATGAGCCACGGGCCGGCGGCGTCGGTGCGCTCTGACCTTGCGGCTTTGGCTCTTCCGATGGCTCGCTGGGATCGCCGCTCTTGGGCTTGGCCATGCGCTTGACGATGTCGAGATCAATATCCTGCGGCAGCATCGCGAGCAGCGTTCGCCCGCTCTGTTCGAGCAGCGGCTTCGACCGCGCATCGCGCAGCCAGGTGTAGTTCTCCTGCATCTTCTCCGGCACCAGAGCGGCGAAGAGCAGATAGCCCACCACGCACAGCAGCAAGCCGCGGGCTGAGCCGAAGATGAAACCGAGCGTGCGGTCCAGCGCGCCGATGCGCGAATCCAGCACGAAATCCGAGACGCGTGCCGTGACGATAGAGACCACGATCAGCGTGATCAGGAACAAGGCGGCAATCGCCACAACAAGCGCTATGGTCTTGTTGGGCACATATTGCTGCACCAGGGGCAACAGCTGCGGGTGGAACAGCCAGGCCACAGCCGCGGCTGTCACCCATGAAACAATGGCCAGCACCTCGCGCGTGAAGCCCCTGACAGAGGCAAGCAACGCCGAGATTGCAATGATGCCGAGAACGACGAGATCAAAAATGGTCAAAGGCATAAGTATCGCGAAGCTCCGGCTGCCACCTTCAGTCGAAAGGAGACACGAAAAGCCATAGGCTGGAACGGCATGGCCACCCGCATCTCACTCATCTGGCACGTCCTATAGCCGCAAGCATGGCCCGCGTCACCCTTGGTCAGTGGAAATCCTCGGCAAATATATGTTTCAATCTTCGCTGGCTTGCCGTGTGGCCTTGCGAGGAGCCCGCGCCGCGACCGTGGCAACCAAATCGATCACCGCTTTGGGTGTTTCAAGCACCAGCCCAAGCCCTTCGCGCGACTCATTTGCCGAGAGCGGCGCACAGGCACGATCAAACCCAAGCTTGGCAGATTCTTTCAGCCGCAAGCCTGCCAGCGGCACAGGGCGCACCGCACCAGATAGCCCAATTTCGCCAAAGAATACGGTATTTCCTGGCAAAACAGCACCTGTGAGCGAGGATACCAGCGCAGCTGCGGCAGCCAGATCAGCTGCGGGCTCTGCCACCTTCAGCCCGCCCGCGACATTCAGATAGATGTCATGGCTCGATAACCTCATGCCACCGTGGGTTTCCAGCACCGCCAGCACCATGGCGAGCCGGCTGGAATCCCAGCCCACCACCGCCCGGCGCGGTGTGCCGAGGCTTGAGGGCGCGACCAGTGCCTGAAACTCGACCAGCACGGGCCGTGTGCCCTCAATGCCGGCGAACACTGCCGCGCCGGGCGCGTTCAGATCCCGCCCCGCCAGAAACAGTGCGGATGGGTTGGCGACCTCCTTTAATCCCAGCCCGGTCATCTCGAAGACGCCGATTTCATCGGTGGGCCCGAAGCGGTTTTTCTGCGCGCGCAAGATGCGGAAGGCATGCGCGCCGTCGCCCTCGAAAGAGAGCACCGCATCGACCATGTGCTCGACCACGCGCGGGCCGGCAATCTGGCCATCTTTCGTCACATGCCCGACAAGGATCATGCAGGCGCCGCTGGTCTTGGCGTAGCGGATCAGCACCTGCGCTGACCCACGCACCTGGCTCACCGTTCCGGGCGCGCTCTCGACCTCGCTCGTCCACATGGTCTGGATGGAGTCGATCACCACCAGCTTGGGCGCGGGGCCTTGAGAGAGCGTCGCGACAATATCCTCGACATTGGTCTCGGCTGCCAAACCCACCGGCGCATCTGCCAATCCCAACCGGCTGGCGCGCAGGCGCACCTGCGCCACGGCTTCTTCGCCGGAGACATACACAACGCCTGCGCCAGATGTCTCGCCAGCTTTCGCCATGATGGCGCAGGCCTGCGTGAGCAAGGTGGATTTACCGATGCCGGGATCGCCGCCAATCAGCAGCACCGAACCAGGCACGAACCCGCCGCCGGTGACTCGGTCCAGCTCCGCAATGCCAGAGGAAATGCGCGGGGCCTCGGCACTTTCGCCCGTGAGGCTTTCGAGCGCGAAAACACGCGCCTTGGCATTTTTGCCACCTGCGCGGCCAACGGGCGCAGCGCTGGCGGCAACCTCCTCGGAGATGGTGCTCCAATTGCCGCAGGCATCGCATTTGCCCTGCCAGCGTTGATAGACAGCGCCGCAATTCTGGCAGGTGTAGCGCGGGCCTTTTGCCATTATCGCTGTGCCATCTTACGAGCCGATATACTGGCGCTGATACCGCCGCCCGAGATTGGTGAGCATCTCGTAGCCAATCGTGCGGGCGGAGGCGCCAACGCGGTCAATATCGAGCGGGCCGCCGATCAAAGTCGCCATTGCGCCGCGCCGGCATGCGCTCTCCGGCGCATCGGTTGTGTCAATGATGATGAGATCCATCGACACCGTGCCGACAAAGGGGCAGATCACATCACCAATCAGTGCCTCGCCGCCGGGCGCATTGTCCTTGCCCGAGGCATTGCGTGGATAGCCGTCGGCATAACCGCACGACACAGTGACAAGCCGGCTGTCGCGCTGCGCGGTCCATGTGTGGTTATAGCCAACCTGCGTGCCAGCGGCGATCTGCCTGATTTGGATGATCGGAGCCTCAAGCCGCACCACGGGCCGCATCGGGTTAGGCTGGCCGGGAGTGGGGTTGCCGCCATAGAGCCCGAAACCTGGGCGGGTGAGATCATGGGTCGGTGCGCCTGCCAGAAAATGCCCGGAGGAATTCAGCAGCGATTTGCGTTGCGACGGAAAGGCTGTCGCGATGCCGGCAAAAGCCGCGATCTGTGCAGCATTGGCGGGATCATCCGCCACTTCCGAAGAAGAGAAATGCGTCATGACAAGGTCGATATTCAAGCCATCCAGCAGTGTCTTGCTGGCAAGTGCCTCAGCCATATCGAACCCAAGCCGGTTCATCGCGGTGTCGATGTGGATCGCACAAGGCGCCGCCGAGCCAGCGATGCGCCATTCTTCGGCCTCGGCTCGTGAGCCCAGAACGGGCGTCAGCCGATCCGCCAGAAAAGCAGAAGCAGCGCCTTCGGGGAAGCCATTGAGCACATAGATCAAAGCGTCTGGCGCAACAGCGCGCACACGCCTAGCTTCGCTGAGATGTGCGACAAAAAAGCTGCGGCAACCCGCGCGCCAAAGCGCCGGCACCGCCGCCTCTATGCCGATTCCATAGGCGTCCGCCTTCACCACCGCGCCTGCCTCTGCCGCTTGCGCGCGGGCGCTCATCAAATGCCAATTGTCCTGCAGAGCGCGCAGATCAACGGTCAGTGTCGCGCCATGGCTTGCGGTCGCGCTCAATCGCCAAGCCTCTCAGGCAGGCGATCTGCTTCAGCCATATCGGTGAAGCGCGTCACTTCGGCGTCGAACTGGAGCTGCACTGTGCCGGTCGGGCCATGGCGCTGCTTGCCGATGATGACTTCGGCGCGGCCATGCGATTGCTCCATCTCGGCCTGCCATTTGAAATGCTCTTCGGTGCCGGGCTTGGGCTCGCGGTTCTTGAGGTAATATTCCTCGCGGTAGACGAACATCACGACGTCCGCGTCCTGCTCGATGGAGCCAGATTCGCGAAGGTCCGAGAGTTGCGGGCGCTTGTCATCGCGTGATTCCACCTGCCGCGAGAGCTGCGACAGCGCCACCACCGGCACATTCAGTTCCTTGGCCAAGGCCTTGAGACTGGTGGTGATTTCGGTGAGCTCCTGCACGCGGTTCTCGCCCTTTTTGGACGAACCAGAGAGCAGCTGGAGGTAATCAATCACCAGCACATCCAGCCCCTTGGTGCGCTTGAGCCGCCGCGCCCTTGCCGCCACCTGGTTGATCGAGAGGCCGCCGGTCTGGTCGATGAACAGTGGCACGCGCTCGATCAGCCGCGCGACATCAGAGAGCTTGTAGAACTCCTCCTCGGTGATGCGACCCTGCCTTATCTTGTAGGAGGGAATGCCGGATTGCTCGGCGACAACACGGGTCGCGAGCTGCTCGGCAGACATTTCGAGCGAGAAGAAGCCGACCCTGCCGCCATTCGCGGTTTTCACCGTGCCGGTCTCGTCGGTTTCCTCCTGAAACACCTTGGCAATGTTGAAGGCGATGTTGGTCGCAAGCGCTGTCTTGCCCATGCCCGGGCGACCCGCGATGATGATCAGATCGGAGGATTGCAAACCGCCAAGGCGCGAATCCAGATCGCGCATGCCGGTCGAGATACCCGACAAGCCGCCATCACGCCGATAGGCATTGGCCGCCATGTCGATGGCCGTGAACAGCGCCTTGTTGAAATCCTGAAAGCCCTTGTCATCTCGGCCCTGCTCGGCGAGCGCGAAGAGCCGGCGCTCGGTTTCCTCGATCTGGTCATTGGGTGAGGCTTCAACCGGCGAGTCATAGGCCTGATTGACCACATCCTCGCCAATGCCGATCAGCGCGCGGCGCAGCGCCAGATCATAGATTGTGCGGCCATAATCATGCGCATTGATAACCGTGGTCGCTTCGGCTGCAAGACGCGCGAGATACTGGCTGACTGTGAGGCCGCCCAGATCGCCATCGCCCAGAAATGTCTTGAGCGTGATGGGCGTCACGATCTTGTTGGCGCGGATGAGCTGCTCGGCGGTCTCGTAGATGCGCCGATGCACAGCCTCGAAGAAATGTTCGCTCTTCAGGAAATCCGAGACACGGAAAAACGCGTTGTTGTTGACCAGCATCGCGCCCAGAAGCGCCTGCTCCGCCTCGATGTTGTGCGGCTGCATGCGGTACTCAGCCGGAGGCTGGCCAATGCGGGCGACGAGAGCGGTTGCGGTGGCCATGGTGTGCGAAATCTCCTTGGCTGTCAGCTATGGCATCACGCGGTGCGGAACCATGCCCGATTTAAAGAATGCCCGCTCTCCCCGAAGTTAACAGGGAGATGTTCCACGCCGTGAATAACCATTGACCGTAGCAAAAAAGCGGCGCGTTGCCGCGCCGCCTTTGAAGGCTGTCGAAAGGCGCTGTTCGCGCCCGTCGCAATCTCACATTTCGGCCATTGGGCCGGCTTCGGCGAGAGCCGCGCCGATTTCGAGACCGAGATCGTCGAGGTTGGTCTCTTCGCGCACATTGAGCTGCTCGCCAGCGGCCTGACGCTCGGCTTCCTGCGCGGAGCGGGCGACATTGACGGTGATCGCGACACTGACCTCTGGATGCAACGAGATCGGCACATTGTGCAGGCCCAGCGTCTTGATCGGGTTCATGATCTCGACCTGTGACTTGGCAACCGAGAAGCCCTCGGTGGTCAGCGATTCGCCAATGTCACGCGCTGTCACCGAGCCATAGAGCATGGCAGTCTCGCCAGCTTGGCGCAGAATGGTGATGCTGATGCCATTGAGCTTGTCGGCAATGGCCTGTGCCTCGGACTTGCGCTCGAGGTTGCGGGCCTCCAGCTGCACGCGCTGCTCATCGAAGCGCTTGCGGTTGGCTTCCGTGGCGCGCAGCGCCTTGCCGCGCGGCAACAGGAAGTTGCGGGCAAAGCCCTGCTTGACGCGCACAACTTCGCCCATCTGGCCAAGCTTGGGCACGCGCTCCAGCAAAATCACGTCCATGGGGATTTCCTTTCATCAGTTGGATCAGGGGTTGGGGGCAGCGCGGGCGGGTTTGTCCCGCGCAGGTTGAACAGGCTGTCGGCAAGCCCAAACAGGGCAATGACCGGCAGGCCGATGGTGAAAATCAGGAACAGCGCGAAATACAGCGCGCCAAGCGCCGCTGTCCGCCATGGCCTGTCGCTGAGCATCTGGTGAATGGCAGCAAGGCCGGACAGGAAGAAGGCCATGATCAGCGCGCCAGAAAGCGCCGCGCAAGCCAGCGAGGCAAAGCCGGGCATAAGATTGGCCCCGGCAGCAGCAAACGCCAGCGCGATCGCGGCATCCTTGGGCAGTTGCGTCGCCGGCAGGAACGGGAAGGGACGCACAAGTCGCTTTGCTGCACCTGTGATCTTCGCGGCCAGCCAGAGATTGGCGACAATCATCATGAAGAACGACA
>JBOFIL010000525.1:0-2155 GCA_051650165.1 Allobosea sp. | reverse complement strand
ACTCTTCCAGCGCATCAATCTTCTCGCCTGTGCCGGCGAGCTTGATCGGCTTGCCGGTGACGGCGCGCATCGAGAGCGCCGCGCCGCCGCGCCCGTCGCCATCCATGCGGGTCAGCACGATACCGGTGATCGAGACTTGGGCATCAAAGGCCCTGGCGGTGTTGACCGCATCCTGGCCGGTCAGCGCATCAGCAACCAGCAGCACCTCATGCGGGTTCGTCGCGGCCTTGACCTCAGCGACCTCGCGCATCAGCTCATCATCGAGCGTGACGCGGCCCGCCGTGTCGAGCATCACCACATCATAGCCGCCAAGCTTGGCCGCCTCGATGGCGCGCCGCGCGATCTGCACCGGGTTTTGGCCGGCCACAATCGGCAGCGTCTCGACGCCGACCTGACGCCCAAGGATCGCAAGCTGCTCCATCGCCGCCGGGCGGCGCGTATCGAGCGAGGCCATCAGCACGCGCTTTTTCTCGCGGCCCAAGCTGCCATCGGTGAGGCGCTTGGCGATCTTGGCCGTGGTCGTGGTTTTGCCCGAGCCTTGCAAACCCACCATCAGGATCGGCACCGGCGGGGCGGCGTTGAGGCTGATCACCTCGCCCTCGCCGCCCAGCGTCTCGACCAGAACGTCATTGACGATCTTGATGACCTGCTGGCCCGGCGTGACGGATTTCAGCACCTCGGCCCCGACAGCACGCAGGCGCACCTTGTCGGTGAAGCTCTTCACCACCTCAAGCGCGACGTCAGCCTCCAGCAACGCCCGGCGCACCTCGCGCAGCGCGGCGTTGACATCCTCCTCGGTCAGCGCGCCGCGACGCGTGAGCGAGGAGAGAATGCCGGAGAGTCTTTCGGTCAGCGTGCCGAACACAAGAACCTCTTCAAGAACCGAACCTCATTACAAAGCCAAAATATCGCCCGATGGCGCAACGCGCTGTCGGGCGGGGACCTCCTGCATCAGGCGCAGGGCGGCGGGTCAATGCGTCAAAGCTGGCGAATTGATGCGGCCTTAAAGCGGGAAAGACCGCGGAATGTCAAGGGATGTGGGGGATCATCCGAAGAAGCGCTTATCGTCTCCGACCAACAAATCCCGCATAGTCGCCGCGACCGGGAAGCCGAGCCCCTCCCCGGCTTCGCCCCATATCAGGCGTCCCTCGCGATGATAGCTGCTGCTGTTGAGGTCCGCCCCGATCATGTAAAAGGCCAATAGAAGCGCCTGCGCGGAATCAAACCCGCCCATAACCATCCGTTGCGTCCCTTCTGGCCAATCGATCTCATATCGGCAATCCCATGAATCGCCATTCTGTTCGGGAGCATAAATTCTGACTTCAAGCTCATGGAGTTTTCCGTTGAGCAAAAGGCCAAGAACACGTGTCGCGATCATAGCGGGTTTCCGGATGAGTTGCTTGTTCTTGTCATCCCGGGCGCAGCCGGCGCAAGACCGGCGAGACCCGGGATCCAGCTTTTCTTGCAAGCCATCCTCAAGCGGGATCCCGGCCCATCGCATGCTGCGCAGCTTGGTCGGGATGACAGAGAGGATGACGGCATTACCTCCGCGCCCCCTTGCCTCGCTCCCTGCCCCGCCCCACATCGCAGGCATGAGCAAGACAGAAAAACCATCATCCGAACCCGCGAGTGCCCCCGCGCCCACCCCACGCGTGAACCGGCGCAAATTGCTGGGCTGGTTCGCCTTGCCAGCGCTGGGCGTCGCTGGCAGCGGGGCCTATGCGAGCGTGCAGCGCGGCAAGAACCCCTATTATGCCGGGCCAGTTACGGCGAATTTCGATGGCGTGCGCTTCAATGATGGGCGGCCCGTCACCAAGGGCTTCCGCGAGTTCCTGAAATGGCAGATGGAGGGCGGGCGCGCCAAATGGCCGGATGCCTTCGAGGCCTTGCCACGAGACAAGCCGCCTGCGCGCGTTGCCGGCTTGCGCATCGTGCATCTTGGCCATGCCTCAACGCTGGTGCAGACAGCCGGGCTGAATATCCTGATTGACCCGGTCTATTCGCAGCGCGCCAGCCCGGTGAGCTTTGCCGGCCCCAAGCGCGTCAATGCGCCGGGCGTGGCATTTGATGATCTGCCGAAGATCGACGCCGTGCTGATCACGCATAACCACTACGACCATCTCGATATGGCCACGCTGGAGCGCATCCAGGAGCG
>JBOFIL010000524.1:0-2018 GCA_051650165.1 Allobosea sp. | reverse complement strand
ATTTGCAGCCACGTCTGGTCAATGAACTGGAAAAGGCCCGTCGCTGATGAGGTGCGCGCCTTGGCATTGGGATCAAGAGCCGATTCGCGCTGGGCCGTGCGCACCAGATAGCCGAAATCGGTGCCTGTCTTGGCCGCGCCATCGCGGATGGCCATGGTGACAGGCGTTGCCGGCAGGTTTGCGCCCTGTGCATTGCCGTTCACCGCTGGGGTGCTTTTGGCCTCGCGGGCCGATGGCGTAGTGAACAGGAACATGCGAACGCTTTTGCACCCGGGAACTGACGCATCAACTTGCGTCAGTTATGGTAAGCGAAGAGTAAAGGCGGCTGATTTCAGTGTGTGCCGCCCTAGGATTTTTTTGGAGAGGTTGTGATGCGAGATGACCAGCGCCACCCGCGCGGCGGGCTTTATTTCGAGGATTTCGAGATAGGCGAAACAATTGCCCACCGCCTCACGCGCACGGTGACGCAAATGGACAACATGCTGTTCTCCAACATGACGCTGAACCCGCAGCCGCTCCATATCGATGCGCATTTCTGCGCCACCGAGACCGAATGGGGCCAGCCGCTGATGAACTCGCTGTTCACGCTAGGGCTGATGATCGGCATTTCCGTGAATGACACCACAGTGGGCACCACCATCGCCAATCTCGGCATGAGTGATGTCACCTTCCCGGCCCCACTCTTCGAGGGCGACACCATCAATTGCACCACCGAAATTGCGGGAAAGCGCGAGTCGAAATCGAGGCCCGATGCCGGCATCGTCAGCTTCGTGCATCGTGCCTTCAAGCAGGATGGCACGCTTGTTGCCCAGTGCACACGGCAGGCTTTCATGCGAAAACGCCCCGCCACAGCAACATCCGCAGCGACAATAAAGGTCTGACCAATGCGCTCCATGCTGTTCGTGCCTGGCGACAGCCGGCCCAAGCTCGCCAAGGCGATGGCGAGCGGCGCTGATGCGCTGATCATCGACCTTGAAGATTCGATGGCCTTCTCCGCCAAGCAGGCGGCGCGTGAGACGACGCTTGCCTTTCTGAACGAGGCAAGGTCACAGCCAGGCCGCCCGCTGCTATTGGTGCGCGTCAATGGCCTGACCACCGGGTTGATTGATGCTGACCTTGATGCCGTGATGATGGGCGGGCCCGATGGCATCGTGCTGCCCAAGGCCGAGGGCGGACGCGACGCTGCACATCTGGGCGCAAAGCTCGCGGTGCGCGAGGCCGAGAATAACCTTCCCGATGGCCAGACCCGCATCCATGCCATCGCCACCGAAACCGCCAAGGGCGTGTTTGCGCTCGGCAGCTTCGCCGGCGCGACCCATCGCCTCGCAAGCATCGCCTGGGGAGCCGAAGACCTCTCGGCTGATCTGGGCGCAGAAACCAACCGCGAGGAGAGCGGGCGCTATGCCGCGCCCTATCGCCTGGCCCGCGCCATGACCTTGCTCGGCGCAGCGGCAGCGGAGGTGATGGCGGTCGATGCCGTCTACACCAATTTCCGTGATCTTGATGGGCTGGCCATCGAGTGCGAGGCGGCGCGGCGTGATGGGTTTGTCGCCAAGATGGCGATCCACCCGGCGCAGGTGCCGGTCATCAACGCTGCCTTCACACCCACCCCTGAGGCGGTTGCGCGAGCGAAAGCCATTGTCGATGCCTTCGCCGTAATGCCCGGAGCTGGCGTGATTGGCCTTGAGGGCGAAATGCTGGATTTGCCCCACCTCAAGCGCGCTGAGCGCACCCTGTCGCGCGTACCAAAAGCTTGATGGTTTTCAGCCAATCACCGCCCGCCATAGCAAAATGGCGGCGGCGAGCAGCAGCGAATTGATGGTCAGCACCATGCCGCCAACGCGCCCTGCGCTGGGGCCCGAAACCTGACTGAAGCCGATAAAATGCGCGATACGGCCTGCCAGAAACAGCGCGCCAATCAGATGCACTGGCCAAACCGCAGTGCCGCCCAGCGCGAGCAGAATCAGCGCCGCCGCGCCCAGCGGGGCATTCTCGGCAAAATTGGAATGGACACGCAT
>JBOFIL010000523.1:0-5479 GCA_051650165.1 Allobosea sp. | reverse complement strand
GCCTTCGAACACGGCAGTCGCGACATCCGAGACCTCGGCGCGTGTCGGCACAGGGGCCGTGATCATCGATTCCAGCATCTGGGTTGCCACGACCACAGGCTTGCCAAGTCGCCGTGCGGCGCGCGTGATACGCTTTTGTGTGCCCGGCACTTTTTCAAGTGGCATCTCGACGCCAAGGTCACCACGCGCCACCATCAGCGCATCAGATGCCTCAATGATCGCTTCAAGGCGCGCGACCGCCTGCGGCTTCTCGATCTTCGCGAGCACAAGCGCCCGCCCGCGCGCGATCTTGCGCAACTCCGCCATGTCTTCCGGGCGCTGCACGAAGGAGAGCGCGATCCAGTCGACATTCAGCTCGGCAGCGATTTCCGCATCAGCGCGATCCTTGTCGGTCATGGCCGAGACGGGGATGACTGTATCGGGCAGGCTGACGCCCTTGCGCGAGGAGAGCTTGCCGCCAACCTTCACGCGGGCCGTGGCTGAGGTCGGCGTCGCGCTTTCCACGATGAGGCGCAGCTTGCCATCATCGAGGATCAGGGTGTGGCCGGGCTCCAGTGCCGCCAGGATTTCCGGGTGGGGCAGATGCACGCGTTGGCTATTGCCGGGCGCGATGTCGTTGTCGAAGCTGAAGAGGGTGCCGGGCTCCAGCGTGGCAAAACCCTCGCCCCCAAAGGTGCCGACACGCAGCTTGGGGCCTTGCAGATCAACCAGAATGCCAACCGGGCGGCGGAACTTGCCTTCAAGCCCGCGCAGCATCGCCACTGTCTCGGCCAGCTTGTCGCGCGGCAGATGGCTCATGTTGAGGCGAAAGACATCGACGCCCGCCTCGAACAACTTGGCCGCCATCTCAATAGTGGCGGAGGCCGGCCCCAGAGTGGCGATGATCTTGGTTCGTCTCTGGCGGCGCATCTTTGTTTCCAATCCTATTGGTTTCGGTTGGGGATGTCTGTGAGCTGCACAGTCCAGCTTTTCTGCTCGCCCGTATCGACCTCGAAGAAGCCGGAGCGGTCATAGCCGCGCACCAGGCAATCCTCGATGCCGCGGATCGTGAACTCGCGGTTACGGGTACACAGGATGGATTTGCCGTTCCATTCGCCGCCGCGGTCATAATCGACAGCGTGGATGTAGTAGAACCTGGCTGCCAATGTGCCGCGAAACAGCGTCTCGCAGGCGCGGGGGGCAATATTCCACCAGCCTTCGGTGATCCAGCCCTGTGCATCGCGATAACCTATGGCGATGCCGACGCGGCTGCCCGTGCCATTGCAGACGCGCAGATCGGCAAGGGCCTGCGTCGCGCCAAGCGCAACAAAGAGAGAGGCCAGGGCGGCGGGCAGGCGATGTTTTTTCATGTGTCTGATGGCTCGACGAGAATCACGCGGCAATCATTGACGTTTGTCAGCGTGGGGCCCGGCGTCAACAGATCGTTGAGACGATCAAAAAAACAGGTCGAGTCATTATCGGCCAGCAGCGCACGTGCATCGAGGCCTGCGGCCATTGCCCGCGCCAATGTGTCTGGGAATACCAGCGCGCCGGCGGGGTCGGTTGCGAGGCCGCCGCCGCCATCGGTGCCATCCGTGTCGCCGGCTAGCGCCGCAATGCCGGGGTGGCTGTTCAGCGCCAGCGCCAGGGCCAATGCATATTCCTGATTGGGGCCTCCCTTGCCCTTGCCGCGCAGGGTCACGGTGAGTTCGCCGCCCGAAATGATGGCGGCGCGGGTGCCGCTTGCAGCTGCCTCAAGCGCTAGCCTTGCATGGGCGGCGGCCACCTCATGTGCTTCGCCCTCTATGTCAGCGCCCAGCATGACGGCGCGATAGCCAGCGGCCTCGGCGGCTCTTGCTGCGGCGTTCATGGCGTCCAGCGGACGTGCGAGAATATGGAATTCGGCCTTTTCGAAAGCCGGATGGCCGGCCTTCGGCGTTTCCATCGCCGGGTCAGCCAGCAAATCCATCGCTGCTTGCGGCAATCTCAGGCCATAGCGCGCCACAATGGCGCGGGCATCGGCCAGCGTGCTCGCATCCGGCACTGTTGGCCCGGAACCGATGGCGGAAGGCTCATCGCCCGGCACATCCGAAATGGCGAGCGTCACCAACTTGGCAGGTTGCGCAGCCAATGCCAGCCTGCCGCCCTTGATGCGCGAGAGGTGCTTGCGCACGACATTCATCTCGCTGATCGGCGCACCAGAACGCAGCAAGGCTCGGGTCACCGCGCGCTTCTCGTCCAGCGTGAGCTGGCCTGCGGGCGCAATCCAGTTGGCGGATGCGCCGCCAGAAAGCAGCACCAGAACCAGATCTTTGTCAGTGGCGGATTGCGCCAATGCCAGCGCTTCTGCGCCAGCCTCGATGCTGGCTGTATCCGGCACAGGATGACCTGCCTCGATCAGTGGAATGACCCGTGTGGGCGCGCCATAACCAATGCGCGCCACGGCATGGCCTGTGATTGCGCGCGCGGGCAGGGCATACTCGTTGAGATAATGGTTTTCTGCTGCCTGAACCATGCTGCCGGCGGCCTTGCCTGCGGCGAGAATGATCAGCCGGCCATCAACAGGCGGGGCCGGCAAGGCGGCAGGCAGGAAATGTGCCGGATGCGCCGCCATCACCGCAGCGCGGAAAATGCCCTGCAGAACAGCACGGGTCTGCGAATTTTCCATCGTCCCGGCGTTTTCCATTGTCCCGGCGCTTTCCATCCCCGATGCAGCCCTTCCGGCGCTTGTTATCGACGCGCGGCACTCTGTCCGCTCGCGTATCATGATGCCCAGCCATGCTGCGCAGGGCAACATGGCATAGTTCAATATAGTAATACTAATTCAGTCAAGCAAGCGATTTTCTGTTGCGCATGCTTGCCATCACTGGCTGCAAGCGCCATCTCATCAGCACGCTGGTGCCAGCCCACACCCCATCAAGGAGCCGACCATGAGCATGATTGACGACGCAGCCATGACGGCGCTTGAGGCGGCGGCTTTCCGCAAGCTGGTGGCACATTTGCGCACCCGCAATGATGTGCAGAACATCGACATGATGAATCTGGCGGGCTTTTGCCGTAATTGCCTCTCCAATTGGCTGAAAGAAGCGGCGGATGAGGCGAGCCTTGCGATGAGCAAGGAAGAGAGCCGCGAGCTGGTCTATGGCATGCCCTATGATGCGTGGCGCGCGCAGAACCAGAATGCTGCAACGCCGGAGCAGCTTGCAAGCTTCGGCAAGAACCGCCCGGCGCATTGAAAGCCGCGCGCCTTGCCGTCCAACGCCCTCATGCAACTGTGCATGGCGGCATGCCAAGCCTTGACCAAGCCAAGCTGTCTCCTGCATCTGTCGGGTCAAATCACCTTATCCCAGCCCGCCGAAATCCGTCCGGCAGGACTAAACCCATGAGGAATGAACCCATGAGCGATCCGATCCAGGGCGATCAACTGAAAAGCGTTGTCCAGCGCATCGAGCGGCTGGAGGAGGAGAAATCCACCATCTCTGCGGACATCAAGGAAGTCTATTCCGAGGCCAAGGCCAATGGTTATGACGTGAAGATCCTGCGCAAGGTCATCGCGCTGCGCAAGCGAGACCTCAATGACAGGCAGGAAGAAGAGTCGCTGATTGATCTCTACCTTGAGGCGGTTGGCCAGAAGGCTTAAGCCGTTTGCTTGTGTGCGCTGCCAGCGAAAGTTGACAAATGACAGAGATCACACGTTTTCCGCATTATCATCAGGCGGAGAACGTCGTGACAAATCACGTCATGGTTATGTTCCGCCTGATCTATGAGAATTCGCCAAAATTACTGGAGCGGCTTCTACAATCTCTTTGCGAAAACGAGATTGCAGTCGGGCCTCGGTTCTCACAGCAGATTGCTGGGGCTCATAGTGTGCCTGACGGGTTGATACAACAAAGCTCATTCGCCGTATTCATCGAAACCAAACTCGGCACATCATTCCGAAACGATCAGCTGTTGCGTCATTGTCAGAGCATAGTGGAACGGACAACGCGCGAAACAAGAAATTATCTCATTGCGTTAGGAGCTGGTTCAACTAAGACTATAATACCAGTCGATGTTGCTAATTTCGCTCGCGAGCATAGCATAAACATTATTTCTCTTACATTTACAGATTTGTATAATGAAATCGAAGGAATTAAAACAGTAGATATTGCACTAGAAGAAACAATACGTGAATTTATTGAATTTCTGTTTGCTCAGAACCTGATCTCGCGCGATGGTCAGATGCTCGTTGCCGTGCTTTCGGGTACGACATGGCGAGAAAACGTCACACATGGCGTCTTCTTCGACCCCGCCGAGCGCAGTGCAAAATGGTCACGCGCGGCATTTCTGGGGCTTTATCACAACCGTCAGGTCAGTCATGTTGGACGCATCATGACCTCGGTTGTTGTTTCCGAGAACGCAAATGGTGAACTTGAGTTTGAACGGCCCGAAAAAGGTATATTGACCCTAGAGCAACAGCACTCGATCCGAAAAATGATCGACGCTTCTCAGCAACACTATCCCGGATTTCAAAAACAACGTCACAGGTTCTATGTCGTGGACCAGTTTTGCTCTACGGATTTTCAAAAAATGACACCAGGCGGCATGATGGGCCACCGATACTTCGACATGCAGGAAATTAGCGGCAGCGAGTTGGGAAAAAATACCCAAGGGGTTGATGCAGCGCGCACTTTGTCAGGCCATTCGTTTAACTGATTATTGTTGGATGGGGCCAGCCATCCGGTCATTGTAAGCATTTACCAAAAGGCCTGAAAATCTATCACTGCTGGATGAAATTGCTCGGCAGAGGCTTCACCGCCTGCCCGCTGAACTTGTCTGTCGACATGTCCGTCGCCTTGCCACGCGAGAAGCCGAAAGCGGCAGCTGGTTCATTGCCCGGCGTGAAGCTCTCGCTCGTGGGTGAAACCTGGCGCGCTTTTGCCGTCACGATCTTTGCTGGAGCTGATGAGGTGGTGCGCGATGCGCCCGCAAACAGCAGATCAAGCGCGGCCTTGTCCTTGTCTGGCGCGGATGCTGCGCTGCCTGGCCGCAAGACGGGCGGGGCGGCCTTCGCCGATGCAGCCTGATCGGAATTGGCTGGGCGCGACGGTGGGGAAGGGTGAAGAACGGCCACGAGCTTGCCAGCCGGCAGCGCGGGCTGTCCCTGGTTAGCAGCCTCGGTCGCAGATGTGCTGGCAACAGCCTGGGCCTCGATCACCGGTGCGATGATCGAGGAGGGGCGCGCTGGCGGCATGGGCGCTGCCATCAGCTTGCCCAAGGGCACATCTGTCGTTGCCAGGCTGGCAGTCTGGACAGGCTCGGGCGCAGCTTCAGGCAGGATCAGGTTGCGCGGGCGCGCGATGGGCATCGGCGTGATGACAAGGGTAGGTTGTTTCACTTCAGGTGCTGCTGGCGCTGCTGTCGTCTGCGATGCTGGGGCGGCGGGAGCAGGTGTGGCAGGAACAGGCGTGGCGGGAGCAAGAGCGGCGACCTTGGTCTCCTCTGGCGCAGGCGCGCCGCG
>JBOFIL010000522.1:0-2190 GCA_051650165.1 Allobosea sp. | reverse complement strand
CACGCCGCTGAAGCTGGGTTTCATCATGCTGGCAACGCTTGGTGTTGTGCTCGTCTCGTTTCGGCAAGGCGAGAAGCTGTCCTTTGCGGCGGCTGGCCCGCTGCTCTATGGCGTCGGCGCAGGCGGGTTGTTCGCGCTGGCGGCGGTTGCCTTCCGGGGCGGCATCCTGAGCCTTGATCTTGATGCCAATTTTGCCTTGCGCGCATCCACCATGCTGGCCTGGGGGCTGGGGATACAAAGCGCACTGCTGATCGTCTGGCTGGGCCTGTTTGATCGCAACGCGCTGACCGGCAGCTTCAAGGCGTGGCGGCCCTCGCTTGGCGCGGGTTTTCTCGGCGCGCTGGCCTCGCAATTCTGGTTCATCGCCTTCTCGTTGACCACGGCCGCCAATGTGCGCACGCTTGCCTTGATCGAGGTGCCGCTGGCGCATCTGGTCTCGCAAAAGCACTTTTCCGAAGGCACGAGCGGGCGCGAGATTGCCGGCATGGCGCTGATCATCATCGGCGTGGCCGGTGTGCTCTGGCTGGCGCTATAGCTGCCCTGATCAACACGCATGGCCCCGCGCCGCATGGCAGCTTGTCACCAACGCGCAGCCGCGCCAGATTAAACCACAACGACAACATGACACGCCACAACACGATATGAGGAAACGCCCATGAGCGCAGCAATCATTGGCTGGGCGCATACGCCCTTTGGCAAGCTTGAGGCAGAGACGGTCGAGAGCCTGATCGTGCGCGTGGCGCGTGATGCGCTGGCTGATGCCGGCCTCAATGCCGAGGACGTCGATGAGATCGTCCTTGGCCATTTCAATGCCGGCTTCTCGGCGCAGGATTTTACGGCCAGCCTCGTGTTGCAGGCTGATGATGCCTTGCGCTTCAAGCCCGCGATCCGAGTGGAGAATGCCTGTGCGACAGGTTCCGCTGCCGTGCATCAGGCGCTGAAATCCATCGCCGCGAAATCCGCGCGCGTTGTTCTGGTGGTTGGCGTCGAACAAATGACCACGACACCTGGTCCTGAGATTGGCAAAAACCTCCTGAAAGCGTCGTATCTGGCTGAGGACGCCGCGACTCCAGCCGGCTTTGCCGGGGTGTTCGGCAACATTGCCGCCGCCTATTTCCAGCGCCATGGCGATCAATCCGATGCGCTGGCGATGATCGCCGCCAAGAACCATTCCAATGGCGTGTCAAACCCCTATGCGCAGATGCGCAAGGATCTGGGCTTTGCCTTCTGCCGCGCCGAGAGCGAGAAGAACCCCTTCGTCGCCGGACCGCTCAAGCGCACCGATTGCTCGCTGGTGTCGGATGGCGCGGCGGCGCTGGTGATTGCGGAGAGTGAGGTGGCGCAAGGCGCGCGCCGCGCCGTCGGCTTCAAGGCCGTCGCCCATGCGCAGGATTTCCTGCCCATGTCGAAGCGCGACATCCTGAAATTCGAGGGCTGTGCGGAAGCCTGGCGGCGGGCGCTGACCTCTGCCGGCATCCGGCTCGATGATCTCTCTTTCGTCGAAACGCATGATTGCTTCACCATCGCCGAACTGATCGAATACGAGGCAATGGGTCTCACGCCTGAGGGCCAGGGCGCGCGCGCCATTCTTGAGGGCTGGACGCAGAAGGGCGGAAAACTCCCCGTGAACCCCTCAGGCGGGCTGAAAGCCAAGGGCCACCCCATCGGCGCGACAGGCGTCTCCATGCATGCGCTCACCGCCATGCAGCTTGCAGGCGAAGCACCGGAAGGCATGCAGATCCCCTATGCCAGCCTTGGCGGTATCTTCAACATGGGCGGCGCGGCGGTGGCGAATTATGTTTCGGTGCTGGAACGCGTGAAGTGAGTGAGATGCCCTCGCGGGCGGGCCTCCCCTGGCCCGCCATCATCGTTCTTCTGTTTGGCTACATCTTTTCGATTTTCTTTCGCGGGTTCCTGACCATCATCGCCTCGCAGCTTGAGCGCGATCTGGGGCTGGGGCCGGCTGATCTGGGCGCGATTGGCGGCGCGTGGTTCATCGCTTTCGCGGTGATGCAATTCCCGGTGGGCTATCTGCTGGACCATAAAGGCCCGCGCATCACGGTGGCGGCCATGATGCTGCTGGGTGTCATCGGCCTTGCCATGTTCTCGCTTGCCAGCGGCTTCTGGACAGCACTGGTCGGCATGGCGCTGATTGGCGCTGGATGCGCGCCAATTTTCATGGGCGCGCTG
>JBOFIL010000521.1:0-3046 GCA_051650165.1 Allobosea sp. | reverse complement strand
AAGGAGGGCGCAACCAGCACAACGAGGATCTCGGCCTCATCACCTGCCTGGCGCGAGAGGCACGCCGCCGCGATCCGCCCATTGCGCGCCCGCGCGCCATCGGCGCAGATGTTCCTGTCCGCCAACAACGCTTCGCATTCGGTTGCCGACCATCCGCGCGCAAACCCGCCTTGGACATGAAGCTGCGCAACATCTGTTGCTGCCGCGCTGTCCAGAGCCACCTGCGCGAGTGGCTGTCGGTGGCGAAACCGAAACAATTTCAGCGGAAACAGCCTTGCGATGATGTTCATGCGGGCATCATGCGCAGAGTGCCCATCACTGCCTTGCGATGTGCGCGCCATCCTGCGCCGTCGCCTCAGGTGCGCGCAAATAAAGCGGGCGCGGGGGCTGCTCCTGTGGCTGCGTGAGCATTCCCAGCCTTGCGACCCAGAGAATGTCCGGCGCTTCCGAGCCCTCAACCACCACCACATCGAGCCCCATTGCCCAGGCCTCCTGCGCCACCAGCTTCGCGCCGGAGCCCACGAGCGAGGCTGGGCCCGCACCAATCGCCCGCGCGGCGTCCTTGATGCTGGCAAGACGGGGCGCGATCACGGCCTTGCCATCGGAATTGAGCACCGTGACATAGACGCAGCCATGGCGCGCATCGATGGCGGCAGTGATCAGCCGGCCCGGCTCGCGCCCAATGCTGGGTGCGGCCAACGCAGCCAGCGTTGTCACGCCGACCACCGGCTTGGACAGCGCCAGGCCAATGGCCCGGGCGGCGGAGATGCCGATACGCAACCCGGTATAGCTTCCCGGCCCAATGGTGACGGCGATGCGATCGATCGTGTTGAGGCCGGTTGCATTTGCCTCGCCCGAGGCCTGACTGGCAATGCGCGCGACCATCGGCATCAAGGCCTCGGCATGGCCGCGCTCCATCAGCGAGGTCTCGCGCAACAGCAGCTCAGGCCGGGCTGCATCCAAGAGGCAAACCGAGCAGGCGTTGAGCGATGTATCGATGGCGAGAAGGCGCATGAGGTGAGGTCGATGATGAGGTCTTGCCGCGATCGATCAGACAGCCTCGACCTCGCGCACATCCGGCAGGAAGTGGCGCAACAGGTTCTGGATGCCGTGCTTGAGCGTCGCAGTTGAGGAAGGGCAGCCCGAGCACGAGCCCTTCATGGTGAGATAGACCGTGCCTTCCTTGAAACCACGGAAGGTGATGTCGCCGCCATCGCCAGCCACAGCGGGGCGGATGCGTGTCTCGAGCAGATCCTTGATCGTGGCGACGGTCTGCGCATCGGCGGGGTCGAAGAACTCTTCTTCCTCATCGCTGGGGCCAGTCTGGCCAGACGCCATCACCGGCGCGCCGGAGGTGAAATGCTCCATAATCGCGCCAAGGATGGCGGGCTTCAGGTGCTGCCACTCGCCCTCGGTTTTGGTGACGGTGATGAAATCAGAGCCCAGAAACACGCCATTGACACCATTGACGGCAAAAAGCCGCTGCGCCAGCGGCGAGACATGCGCATCATCGGGTGTCTTGGCCTCGAAGGTGCCTTGTCCCATCACAGCCTTGCCGGGCAGGAATTTGAGCGTGGCTGGGTTGGGCGTCGCTTCTGTCTGGATGAACATCGGGCTTCTCCTCGTCTGGCAGCGCAAGAATGCACCGCGCCATACGAATGCGTGACATGTGATCTAGATAGTGGAGCTGGCCTGCACATACCAGCCTAGATGCGCGCGTTTCAGCTAAAGTCAGGCAAGAGTTAGGCGAGTGCGTCGATTTCAGCGTCGCTCAGATGCCCCGGCACAATGGCAATCGGCACAGCGAACGTGCCGGCCATGCGCCCTGCCAGCGCCGTGACGAGCGGGCCGGGGCCCTCGCGGCCTGTTCCTGCTGCAAGCACAAGGATTGATATATCCTCGTCAGCATCGATCAGGTTTGAGATTTCCTCGGCCTTGTTGCCAGCGCGGGCAATCAATTCCGGTTTCAATCCCGAAAGCTCGCCAAGCCCCGCTACAGCGCCGGCAAGCAGGCTTTCCGCCTCCTCAACAGCCTCTTCCTGCATCAGGTCACCGACGCCAAGCCAGGTTTCGCCCTCTGGCGGGGCCACGACGGCGAGCAGCACGAGGCCCGCCCCCGTGCGCGTGGCGCGCCGCAATGCAAACCGAAGCGCCTTGGCGCATTCCGCCGTCTCATCAACGATCGCCAGAAATTTGGGCCGATGGCCCTGTTCGTAGGATTTTCGTCGCCTGATCATCCGCCGCACCTCGGAATGTCCGCCTGAGACCACATCAAGCGGACAAACCAGACGGAACGCAAGCGCTGGCGGCGCTTATCTGCACGCTCAGCCGACAAAGCCGAGAATGCGCTTCACGTCGCGCATCACCGGCTGGGCGATGACCCGCGCGCGATCTGCGCCATCCCGCAGGATCGTGTCGATATGGCCAGGGTCAGCGAGCAGCCGGTTCATCTCGCCTGAAATCGGTGCGAGTTTCTCGACCGAGAGATCTGCCAACGCGGTTTTGAAGCGCGAGAAGGTGCCGCCACCAAAATCGGCCAGAACCTGCGCTTTGGTCATGCCTGAGAGCGCCGCATAGATACCGACCAGATTGTCGGCCTCCGGGCGAGGCTTAAGCCCCTCTTCTTCCGTGGGCAGATTCTCGGGATCGGTTTTCGCCTTGCGGATTTTCTGGGCAATGGTGTCGGCATCATCGGTGAGGTTGATGCGCGAATTGTCGGATGGATCAGATTTCGACATTTTCTTCGCGCCATCGCGCAGGCTCATCACCCGCGCTGCTGGCCCGCCGATCACCGGCTCTGTGATGGGGAAGAACCCTGCATCCGCGCCTACACCAAGACCAAGCTCGGCAATGCGGCTCCCGAAATCATTGTTGAACTTCTGCGCGATGTCGCGCGTCAGTTCGAGATGCTGCTTCTGGTCCTCGCCCACCGGCACATGGGTGGCGCGGTAAACCAGAATATCCGCTGCCATCAGCACGGGGTAATCATAGAGGCCGATGGAGGCGTTCTCGCGGTCCTTGCCGGCCTTTTCCTTGAACTGCGTCA
>JBOFIL010000520.1:0-2465 GCA_051650165.1 Allobosea sp. | reverse complement strand
GCTCACAGCCTCAGCGTGGGCAGGGAAACGGACGGCAGGGCACGCAGCGCGGAAATGGCTTTGGCGGCAATTCCGGCGGACGCTTTGGCGAACGCGCGCGTACGCCCGAGCCGATGGTGGCGAGCCCCAGCCTGGCCCGCTCGCGGCTGTATCTCTCCAAGGATCTTGCCAAATCAGGCGAGAGCCCGCGCGAGGCATTTATTCTTCTCGGTCTTGCGGGCAGCGCCGAACTTCTTGCGCAGCTTGGTGAGGAAATCGTCGAGATCGATTTTTCCGGGCAGGCAGCGCTACGTTTTGCGCAGATGCTGGTGGATGTGGTGGCGTCTGGCGAGGTGAGCGCGGCCGAGCTTTCGAGCCGGCAATCTTCGGCGCATATCGCCGCCGCCCGCGAGGCTTTGCTGGGTGCGATTCGGCCCGGCGATGCCAAGAGATTGATCCAAGATGCTGATCCGACTCAGCTTTCTGATTCGATTCGGCAGGCCATTCTCTTGCATCAGCGCGCGCGAACGCTACATAGCGACCTTAAGGCAGCAGAATCTGCCTTGGCTGATGAGCTATCTGAGGCCAATTTCGCCTGGGTGCGTGATGTGAAGGCGCGGCTTGAAAGCCTCGACGGCACGGAAGCCGACCCGGACGATGTCATTTGAGGTTTCTACGCGTTGTTCCGGCGGTTGGATCACATCCGATGATGCCGCCGGCCAGCGTGACATTGTTGGCGGCCTGCATGGTTAACGGTTTGGCGAGGGTTCACCCGCCATCCATGTGGTCCAGAGAATCATTTGGGGCGGAGAGGACGCATGGAGCGTTCTGGCCGCCCCTTTCGCGCATGGCGTGAATACACACGGGAGCTTCGGGGCGATGGCGACCAAGGCGAATGAGCGGGACAAGCAGGAACCGGCAGCCGAGGCGCCGCCGGTCACGGATGGCCCGTTGCTCGACCTGACGGATCAGGCCGTCAAGCGGATGATCAAGCTCGCCAAGAAGCGCGGCTATGTCACCTATGACGAGTTGAACGAGGTTCTGCCCTCAGAGGAGTTCTCCTCGGATCAGATCGAGGATATTTACGGCCAGCTCTCCGAGATGGGCATCAATGTCATCGAATCCGAAGAGCAGACCGAAGGCGAGGCTGAAAAGCCCGCCGCTACTGCCGCCGGCGCGGACGATGATGACAGCGAAGGCGAGATGGTCGAGACGCAGCGCTCTGCGCTGCCGGTCGAGGTCAAGCAGAACATCGCCTCAACCGATCGCACCGATGACCCGGTGCGGATGTATCTGCGCGAAATGGGCTCTGTGGAGCTTTTGTCGCGCGAGGGCGAAATCGCCATTGCCAAGCGCATCGAGGCTGGCCGCGAGGCGATGATCGCCGGCCTTTGCGAAAGCCCGCTGACCTTCCAGGCCATCATCATCTGGCGCGATGAGCTGAACGAAGGCAAGGTTCTCCTGCGCGACATCATCGACCTTGAAGCGACCTATGCCGGCCCCGATGGCAAGCTCATGCCCAAGGTGGAAGGTGCTGAAGGCGAGGGGCCGGGCGAGCCGGGCATGGCCGCGCCAGTCACCGGTTTTGCGCCGCCCGCCGCCAGCCCCGCCAATGATGAGGATGGCGAGGCGAAGCCTGAAGGTGCTGAGGGCCTGCCGTCTGATCTTGATGATGACGACATGGAAAACAATGTCTCGCTCTCCGCCATGGAGGCTGAGCTGAAGCCGAAGGTGCTGGAAACCTTCGATCGCATCGCCAGCGAATACAAGAAGCTGCGCCGCCTGCAGGACCAGAATGTCGAGAACCGCCTCAACAATGAGAAGCTCTCGCCAGCGCAGGAGCGCAAATACAAGAAGCTGAAGGAAGAGATCGTCGCTGACGTCAAATCCCTCTCGCTCAACAACAACCGTATCGAGGCACTGGTCGAGCAGCTTTACGACATCAACAAGCGCCTGATCGGCCAGGAAACGCGCCTGCTGCGCCTTGCCGAAAGCTATGGCGTCGGGCGCGAGGATTTCCTCAAGCAATACCAGGGCTCGGAGCTTGATCCGAAATGGCTGCTGCGTGTGAAGGGTCTCTCCAGCAAGGGCTGGAAGGAGTTCATCGCGCATGAAAAGGAACGCATCCACCAGATGCGCGATGACATTCACAGCCTCGCAACCGAGACCGGGCTCGAAATCAGCGAATTCCGCAAGATCGTGCTGATGGTGCAGAAGGGCGAGCGCGAGGCCCGCCAGGCGAAGAAGGAAATGATCGAGGCCAATTTGCGCCTCGTGATCTCCATCGCCAAGAAATACACCAATCGTGGCCTGCAATTCCGCGATCTCATCCAGGAAGGCAATATCGGCCTGATGAAGGCGGTCGATAAATTCGAGTATCGCCGCGGCTACAAATTCTCGACCTACGCCACATGGTGGATCCGGCAGGCGATCACTCGCTCCATCGCCGATCAGGCCCGCACCATCCGCATTCCGGTGCACATGAT